>JAIWOB010000147.1 GCA_020217065.1 Chloroflexota bacterium
GGATTCCGTGAATCACAATCGCGCTGGTTGATTATGGCTCTACGGAAACCCGTCAGGTCTTTTGCAGAAAGCCCACAAAATTAGACACTCCCGGAACTTTTCCCCCGCTCTTTCCAATTTTCGAAGTTTGTATAAAATAAAGGACTTGCCTCCATCCTTCCGCCCATGCCTCCAATTATTCTCGCCGTTATCGGTCTTTCCCTCTTCTTCGGCTTCCTCAACGGAATGCACGACTCGCGCAACGTGGTTGCCACGATGGTCGCTTCGCGGGCGTACTCTCCGCGCGCGGCGCTGGGCGTCACCATTCTGGCGGAATTTCTGGGTCCCTTCGTTTTTGGGTCTGCGGTCGCCAGCGCCATTGGGCGCGGAATCGCCGACCCAGCCGCCATCACTCTGCCGGTGATTTTGACGGCGCTGACCGCCGCGGTTCTGTGGAATTTGCTGACCTGGAAGTTGAAAATCCCCAGCAGTTCGTCCCACGCATTAATTGGCGGCATCGTCGGCGCGGCGACGGCGGGCGCGGGACCTCAGGCGGTGCAAACGGGCGGGCTGCTGAAAATCCTGATTTCGCTCTTTGCCTCCCCCATCATCGGTTTCGTCTTCGGTTTTGCGGCTCTCAAAGTCGTCCTTGCCCTGTGCGCGGACTGCGCGCCCGGCGTCAACCGTTTTTTCAAGAAGAGCCAAATCGTCACCGCCCTTGCGCTGGGCTTGAGTCACGGCGGCAACGACGGTCAAAAGACGATGGGCGTCGTCACGCTGGCGCTGGTCGCGGGCGGATATTTGAAGTCGTTCGATGTCCCGCTTTGGGTGGCGGCTCTCTGCGCCGGGGCGTTGACCCTCGGCACGGCGTCCGGCGGCTGGCTGTTGATTCGCAAGCCGGGCGGCAGTTTCTACAAAATCCGCCCGGTGGACGGCTTTTCCACGCAGGTCACGGCTGCGCTGACGGTGATTGCCGCCTCGCTGGCTGGCGGACCGGTCAGCGCCACGCAGGTCATCAACACCGCCATCATGGGCGTCGGCGCGGCGGAACGCGCAAACAAAGTCCGCTGGGGGATGGCGAAGGACATCATCGCCGCATGGATACTCACCATCCCCGCTGCGGCGCTGCTCGCGGCTGGAATTTATCGGCTGGCGATTCGCTTCCTTCCGTAGTTATCCAAATTATCCTTTTACCAAATCCCCGCCGCCTCTTTCACCGTCTCGCGCGGATACAGCGTAATGGCGTCCCTGCTGCAGACCGCGCGGCACACGCCGCAGCCATAGCAGGCAGCCGGGTCAACGACGACCTTTTTATCGTTGGACGAATAGCGGATGGCTCCGTATTGGCACTGTCTCATGCACAGGCGGCAGCCGTTACAGGCGTCGCGCGAAACCGCCGCCGCCCACTCCGCGCGGAACATGACGGGGTAATCTTTGCGGGCGTGCGTGATTCGATACGCCAGGCAATCCTGGTCGCAGTTGCACAGCCCACCGATGAAGGGCGTTTTGAACGTCCACACCGAATGGACAAGTCCCTCCTTGTCCAATTTGCGAATGGAGTCGAGCGCCTCCTCCTTCGAGAGGATTTCAAGGCTGAACGAATCGTCCAGCGAGTCCATCAATTGCCTGTCCATCGTCAAGCCGTAGCAGTAGCGGGCGTTCATGTTGCCTGTGGTCACGCGCCGGCAAACGCAAGGCAGGCGCACCGCCCCCTCAACCAGTTCGAAGATTTTTTCCACGTCTTCCATCGGCACGACCTGCCCGTAGTGGTTTTCTTTTTGGTTGTGGGTCAGTATGGGCTTTGCCAGTTTCATCAACGGCGTGCGGCGGATTTGCTCCAACTGTCCCATGCTTTTCGGCGTGCGGACGTGAAACTCGTTGAGAAACTCAGCGGAATACTTGCGGCGGTTCTTCTGGTCGAGCAGGTCTTTGGAGTAATTCTCCATCGTCAGATACCACTTCTTCCCCTCTCCATGCTGGACGCAAAACTCGCACATGACTGCCTCCTGAAATTCTAAAATATGAGACCAGTATAGCCATTCCTTTGCCCCGCTCCAAGTGACATTCATCCTCATAAAACCCTTGCGCGAATAGAATATATGTTCTAAAATTGATTCATGGATTCGGCGGAAACCCTCAAACTATTGGCGTCCCAAATGTCTTTCGAGGCGGATGGCGAACCCTCGCCCGCCGCCCCAGCCTGCTTCAACCCAAGAGAGCGGGAGCAAGCCTTTGTCCACCCCGCCCAACTCCCGAACGGACAAAAGGTCATGCTGCTCAAGACTCTGCTCTCTTCGGTCTGCGAGCGCAACTGCTTCTATTGCCCCTTCCGCGCCGGGCGGGACTTTCGCCGCGCCGCATTCCAGCCCGATGAGTTTGCGAGTCTGTTCGCAAAATTATCGGCGGCGAATCTGGCTGAGGGGATATTCCTCAGTTCCGGGGTGGCGGGCGGCGGAATCCGCTCGATGGACAAACTCCTCGCCGCCGCCGAAATCCTGCGCGTCAGGCATCAATTTCGGGGATACATTCACTTGAAGATAATGCCGGGCGCGGAAAAGGAGCAAGTCTTTCGCGCCATGCAGCTGGCGGACCGCATATCGGTCAACCTTGAAGCGCCAAACTCGGAGCGCTTATCCAAACTCGCGCCGCGCAAGGTCTTCTTTGAGGAGCTGCTAAATCCGCTGAAGTGGGCAGATGAATTCCGCCGCGCCGTTCCCGCGTACAAGTTTTGGAAGGGACGCGCTCCTTCGACCGTCACCCAGTTTGTGGCGGGCGGCGCCGACGAAAGCGACCTCGAATTGCTGACGACTACAGTGTGGTTGAATAAAAACGTCAATCTGAAACGCGCTTACTTCTCCGCGTTCAGTCCAATCCCCGATACCCCGCTCGAAAACAAACCTCCCACCGACCCTGTGCGCCAACATCGTCTATATCAGGCTTCGTTCCTGCTGCGCGACTACGGCTTTGACCTCGAAGACCTGCCCTTCGCCGGCGGAGACAACCTTCCGCTTGACGTGGACCCAAAGCAGGCTTGGGCGCAGGCGAATTTACGGGAGCGCCCCGTCGAAATCAACAAGGCGGAGAAGCGCGACCTGCTGCGCGTACCGGGCATTGGCTTGAAGGGCGCGGAAGCGATTCTCAAAGCAAGGCGGATAAATCGTCTGCGCGACCTGTCCGCCTTGAAGAAATTGGGAATCCTTTCCGAGCGCGCCGCGCCCTTTATTCTGCTGGACGGAAGGAAGGCAGCCGCGCAATTGGCGATGTTTTAATTCATCATGCGCCGTCTCTTTGCGGGAATTCAAGGCGGGCAATAAACGGGTATAATCGAAACGCCTCAAGAAAACAATCGAGGATGTTCATGAGAAGAAAACCCGCCCGCTATGTTCCCGCCGTCTTTATCCTTATCCTTGCCGCCTGTATCTCCCCCGCCTCCCCGCCCGCAGAAACGCTTCCCGCGCCAACGCCCGTAGCGGAACGTTTTATCGTCTTTGGCGACATCTCCGACGACCCCGCCGAGGTCATCGAGGGGACGCAGCCGCTCGCCGATGTCCTCGCCGCCGGGCTGGCGGAGTATGGCGTCAGCGGCGCAAAAGTCAAAGTGGTGAACTCTCCGCAAGAAATCATCCAATTGCTGAAAAGCGGGGAGATTGATTTGTATTTCGACAGCGTTTATCCAGCCACTCTGGTCAGCGACGCTTCCGGCGCGAAAATCATCCTGCGCCGCTGGCGTTTTGGCGTTGAGACTTATCAAAGCGTCATTTTTGCCAGCCGTGAAAGCGGCGTCAAAAGCGTCGAAGATTTGAAAGGGAGGATGGTCGCAATGGATACGCCTTACTCCACTTCAGGCTTCCTGCTGCCGGCGGTCTACCTCGTCGAAAAGGGAATGAAATTGAGCGGCAAGGCGGATAGCGGCGAGGCGGTCGCTCCCGACGAAATCGGCTTCACTTTCGCTTATGACGACGAAAATATTTTGCAATGGGTTCTGAGCGGGGTCGTCCCCGCCGGCGTCACCGACGATTATCATTTCGACAAAGCCTTCCCGCGCGAAGCGGTGCAAAATCTGGTCGAACTGGGACGCACCGAATCGACTCCGCGCCAGGTTGCGCTGGTCCGCCCAGACATGGACCCCGCCCTGCAGGACGCCATCGTCGAGATTTTGACGACAATGCACGAAACTCCGCAAGGACAAGCCGCCCTCGAAAAATTCCAGACCACGCGATTTGACGTTTTTCCTGAAGGCATCGAGGCGGCGACCCAACGGATGCGCGAGATGATGGAAATCGTCAAAGAGATACCCTTGCCGTAATTGTATGCGCGCCATTCGAAATTCCTGGCTAAACCTTTCTCTTGCAAGCAAAACCGCCGCGCTGACCAGCCTGCTGGTCACGCTGGCGGTCTTGACTCTCACTTATTTGTCCATTCAGCGGGAGCGCTCCAGCTTCAGACAGGAACTTCTAGAGCAGGCTGACCTCTTTCTCGAAACCACCTCGCTCACCCTGCGCGACCCGCTTTATCGCCTGCAGGTTGACGAAATGCTTGACCTTGCCCGCCTCCTCAGCGACAACCCCGATATCGAGGCGTTCGTCGTCTACGACTCGGAAGGCAGGGCGCTGGTGGATTCGCGTCAGAAAACCGCCTTGTTTTCTCAAAAAAGCGACGCTTTGGGAAAAGCGCTGGTCGCCTACCCGCCAAACGGCATGTATGTCCAATGGGAAAAAGAGCAAGTCAGCGCGGGGCGGGTCATCGTTGTGGGAAATCAGGTTGTAGGCGCGGTGGGCGCGGTTTTTTCCACCCAATCCCTCGAAAAGAAAGTGGATGCGATTACCCAGCAGGGCGTCTTGCTGGCAGCCGTGGCGCTGTTGTTTGGCGCGGCGTTGACCGTCCTCTTTTCCGCGCAGATTACGCGCCCGTTGACGGAGTTGACCGACATCGTCTCGCGCATGTCCGCCGGCGACTTGAGCCAGCGCGCCAGTTACGTTTCGGGAGACGAGGTTGGACGGTTGGGCAAGGCGTTCAACATGATGGCGGAGCAATTGGAGGAACGCGAGTGGCTGAGAGACATGTTCGGGCGTTTTGTCAGCCATGAAGTGGCGGACGCAATTCGCACCGGACAAATTAAACTGGAGGGCGAAAACCGCAGCGTTTCGGTCCTGTTTTGCGATATCCGCGAGTTTACGACTTTTTCAGAAAATCATACGCCTCAGGAAATTGTCGCCTTGCTGAACGAATTCTTCCCCATCGTTGTGCAGGCGGCGCAAAAACACAACGGAATGGTGAACAAGTTTGGCGGCGACAGCACCCTCATCGTCTACGGAGCGCCGCGCGAAGTGGAAGATAGCGCCTACCAGGCGGTCTTGACCGCTCTGGACATCCGCGCCGCCGTCCAAAATTTGAACGTCCAGCTTGCAAAGCAGGGAAAACCGCCCTTGCGCGTGGGAGTAGGCATCAATACCGGCGTCGCGCTGGCGGGCGCGGTCGGCTCAAACGAAAGACAAGAGTACACCGTCGTTGGGCGGACGGTCAACCTGGCGGCGCGCATTGACGGGCTTAATAAGCAATTCCCGCAGTACGACATCCTTATCAGCGGCTGGACTTACATGGCGCTGGGCGGCAACAGTCAAAGGCTTCACGTCAAGCATCTGGGCGCTGTTCCAATTGCGGGAATGAAAGACCCTGTGGAAATCTGGGCGGTGTTGAATAAAGTTTAGAACGCAAAACAAAAAACCAGGTCGTTTACGTTTGTGCCGCTTGGTCCCGTTTTTAGCAAATCTTCCAGCGCATCGAAAAAAGGATAGGCGTCGTTTCGGGAAAGATAATCTGCCGCCGACATCCCAAACCGCCTGGCTCTTTGAGCCGATTCGCCTGTGACGGCGGCGCCCGCCGCGTCGGTGGGACCGTCCTCTCCGTCTGTCGCCAGCGAAACCAAAAGAACGTCCCGCAAGCCGTCCAGCGCATCCACCGCGCCGAGCGCCAATTCCTGATTGCGCCCCCCTTTTCCTTTTCCTCTTAACGTGACCGTCGTCTCTCCGCCCGCCATCAGGCAAAAAGGGCGGCTCATCGTTTTCAGCGACTTCCGCAGTTCAAGCGCCATTTCGCGCCCGACAAGGCTGGCTTCTCCTTGTAAATCGGCGCGGAGAATTTTGCTCTCAAAACCCTCGGCTTGCGCCTGAGCCTCAGCGGCGCGCAAGGCGATGGAGTTGCTGGCGATGACGACATTTTTTACCCTCTTGAAAACGGGGTCTCCGGGTTTTAGCGTTTCGCTCAGGGACGACAACGCGGCGGCGGATAGGCTATCCGTCAATTTATATTTTTCAAGGATGGACAAAGCGTCGGACTTTGTGGACGGGTCGGGCGCTGTCGGACCGGAAGCAATCGCTTCTATCGAATCTCCAACCACATCCGAAAGAATCAGACTGAGGATGCGCGCGCCATTGGCGGCGCGCGCCAACCCCCCGCCTTTAAGTCGGTCAAGGCGGCGGCGCAGGACGTTAATCTCGTCAATTCGCGCGCCGCAAGCCAGCAGGGACGAAGTCAGCGCCTGTAAATCCGCGAGCGGAATTTGCGGCGCAGTCATCAGCGCCGAGCCGCCGCCGGAAATCAAACAAATGAGCAAATCGTCCTCTGTAAGTTGGGACGCAAAATTCAACGCCGCCTCCCCCGCCTTTAGGCTTTCCAAGCCTGAAACGGGATGATTCCCCTCAAGAATCGTAATCCGCTTCAAGCGCAGTCCGCGTTTAGAGGCATGTTTGGTTATCACAAGTCCCCCGCTTAAATCCACCGAAGCCGCTAAAGCGGAGGTCATCGCGCAAGCAGCCTTCCCTAACCCGAAAGCGAAAACCCGCCGCGCATTTGGCGGCGGATTGTCCCGTAAATAATTTTTGACCGCTTCGCCGGCGTCCGCTGAATTCATGGCGACGGCGAGTATCCGTTTTGCGGCTGGTCGGTTTCTTGTGGAGAAGGTTTGTAGTTTTCTGGAGGTTGACATGTTTTTTAGGCACGTTTTTATATTATGGCTACGCGCAAAAACCGCGATAACAAGGCGTTTTTCAAAAAATTCACCTTTTTATTTAAAGCGGAAGCCAAACGCCCAGCCCCTTCTCTTTTGCGCGGCGGTAAATCTCCGGGGCGACCGCCATGTCGTCCATCGCCAAACCAAGATTGATTGCCAAGGCGCGCTGTTTCTCGTCCGTGCGCCCAGGTTTTATCCCGGCAACCAGTTCCCCCAGGTCGGCGTACGGCGTGGGAGTCTGCTGGAAATATCCGCCCGATTTATAGTACTGGAACTGGGCATGGTCGTCGGTGCTGATGAGGTCCATCTGCGCCAGCGCTGCGCCCGACCAATAAGAATCAAAATCCACCGCCGAGCCGTATGCGCCGGGCTTAAGCCAGTCTTTTTCAATGACGGGAGACGGGTTCTTGAGAATAGGTCCCGACGTGACGACCAGGTCAGAATCTATCACGGCTTGTTTCGGCTCTTTCGCGTTGATAAATTCAAAGTTGAAACGCGCCTTCATGTCGGCGATGAAGCGCTCCTGCGCCGCGGGAAAGATGTCGTAGGCGTAAACCCGCTTGATGGGAAAAAGACAGGCGAGGGCTTCGAGGTTCGTCCGCCCCTGAACGCCGCAAGCCAGAATTCCCACCGTTTCAGATTCAGGACGCGCCAAATATTTTGCCGAAAGCGCGGAAGCGGCGCCGGTGCGCATGGCGGTAATCCACGCGCAATCCATCACGGCATAAGGCACGCCGGTTTCGACATCGTTCAGGATGAGCAATCCGGTAATATAAGGCAGTTCTCGTTTGTAATTTTCAGGATAACCGCTAACCCACTTAATGCCCGCCGAGCGCATGGCGGGAATGTAGGCGGGCATGGCATGGATGAAGGCGTCGGGCATGGTGTGGATTCCCGGCTTGGGCGGCATTTCCACCCTGCCGTTCCCTTTTTCCATAAAAGCCTTTTCGAGCAGTTCGACGATTTCACGCATCGGCAAGTCAACCGCTTCAACCGCAGCGCGCGACAGATAGAGAATCTGCTGTTCAGACATCGGAATCTCCTTATAATTAATGATGCACGGCAATTATACGACCAACGAGAAGGAGACGAACATGCAAATCGAAATTACCAACCCCAGCCCTTTGCTTCAAGCCGACGGCAGATTAACTCAGGTTGGCTGGGCGCGGCAGCCCGTCCTTGACGCCAATCTTGAAGACGCTCGTTTCTATCCTTTCAAGCCGTTGCAGCGTTTCCGCCTCAAACGCTGGGATTATTACGCCGTCTTTACGCCGCGCCGCTTCTTCTCCGCCACCATCGCCGACCTCGGCTACGCCGGCAATCTCTTCGTTTATACGCTGGATTTTCAAACCAATGAATTGCGCGAAGAAGGAATCATTGTTCCGTTTGGCAAGGGCGTGGAACTGCCGCGCAATTCGACGGAAGGTCGCAGTTATTTTGCCGATAACCGCCTCAAACTGGACTTCGCCGTCCATCCAGACCGGCGGCATATATCCGTTCAGTGGGACGCCTTCCACGACGGACGCGGCATTCAAGCGGAGATTGACCTGCAAACGCCGCCGGGCTATGAATCCATGAATATCGTCATCCCCATTGGAAAAAGACGTTTTTACTGGAATCGTAAAATCAATTGCCTCCCCGCCAGCGGATTCGTCAAATACGGCGGCTTGACCGAAACGCTCGACCCCCAAACCTGTCTCGGTTCGCTGGATTGGGGGCGCGGCGTATGGGAGTATCAATCTTTTTGGAACTGGGCAAGCGCTTCGGGCTTTCTTGCAGACGGTCGAACCATCGGGTTAAATCTAGGCTGCGGATTCGGAGACCTCTCGAAGGCGGGCGAAAACGCCGTCGTCTTGAACAACCGCATTCACAAATTGGGACAGGTCAAATTCGATTACGTCTCCGGCGATTTTATGAAGCCCTGGAAATTCACGGACGACGACGGGCGTCTTGAGCTGACCTTTGTTCCCTTCAAAGACCGCGCCGCCAAAACCAATCTTGGAGTTATCGCCAGCGAAGTCCACCAGATGTTTGGGCGTTATAACGGCTTCGCGGTCGCGGACGACGGCGAGAAAATCAAAATCCAGGACTTGATTGGCTTCGCCGAAGAGCATCGCGCCAGATGGTAAAAAGGCGCGCCTTTTACAGCGCCAGCCTGCGCGAAACCTTCCGCAATAAGAAACCTAAAACCATTAGAACCGCCGCAAAGGTCATTACATTCCAGCCGCCCGTGTAAGCGTCGCCGATTGCCAGACGCGACATAACGGTGATGGGCGAAGCGTTCAACAGGGCGCTGATGGCAGTCGCCGCCAGCAGGGATAGAGAGTAGATAAACTGCGAGCGTTCGCGGTCTTTAAGCAGCGCCGCGCCCAGCGCCGCCGCCGTCGAGGTGATTCCCGCCACAATCAAAGCCAGAAGCAAAATCCAGCCCACATTTTGAATTACAATGTCGTTCAAGTACAACAGATAGAGCCATGCCATGCACTGCAAAACGGCGATGATGACCGACGAGGTGATTTTTGCCGAAATCATGGCGTTAAGCGAAAGCGGCGCGGAGAGCAGGGTTTGCAGCGTGTTATTTTCAACTTCCTCCGTCAGCGAGTCCACCGTCATGCTGCCAGAGACGAAGGCGGGGAAAAACATCAGCATCGGCAGCAACACCGAGTAAATGAATTCAAATGAAGTCGAAGGCTTGCCCTTCAAATCCTCGTAGCGGACTTCGATTCCGTTTTGTTCGCGCAGATAATTTTCAAACTGTTTGAGCGGCTCCTGAACCACCATGCGAATGATGGAACTGACCGCCTCATTGTCGGGCAGGTACAATTTGATTTGCGCCGTGTCCGCAATTCCTTCTGGAACGACGAAAATTGCGCTGACCCCATTTTGGAAGAAGACCGCTTCGGCTGCTTCGAGCGAATCAAACGGGACGACGGTCAGCCCGCGCTGGCGGACGAACGCCGACAACTGGCTTTCGCCGACCATGCCGATTTTGATTCCCGCTCCGCTGAAACG
>JAIWOB010000148.1 GCA_020217065.1 Chloroflexota bacterium
GCACAAAGGCAAGCCCGTGGCTGAAAGTCAGCCAGCGATTCGATTTCCCCTCTGCGCCGCCGGCGGCAAGCCCGCCAAGGTATCCCACGTAGGCGGGGACCAGCGAAAACACGCAAGGGGACAAAAAAGAAGCCAGACCCGCAAGAAGGGCAAGCCCGACGGAAACCTGAGAAAATTCCATTCGACACCTCAAAAAATATAAACCGCAGGCTGCATCTTGCAGACATGCGCCAGCCTGCGGACAAATACGCTCGTTAATCAAGACAACTCAGCGAAGGGATTGTTTACGCCTTCAATTCCGTCACGCTGACAACCGTGCCGTGGTCGGGCCAGGTCATCCGCGCTTCGCTCTGCGCCAGAGAAACATAAGGGGTCGTCCAGCGGAAAATCCACTTGGCTTCGTCAGGTCTGACGTTGATGCAGCCATGCGAACGCCTTTCTCCGAAATCGTTGTGCCAAAACGCCCCATGAATGGCGACTCCATCGCCGTGAATGAAGGTGTTCCAGGGAACAGCGGGGGTGGAATAACCCGCCAGAGAATCGCCGGCGGTCATATTCTTCGAGATAATCTTCCAATGGGTGTGCAAATCGCCGACAGGGGTGGCAAGCTTATCGGATTTCACGCCAAAAGCGTCGTAAGTTTGACCGCTGGCAATGCGGCAAAAGAACACTTCGTTATTGCCCTCAAAGCAGGACAGCGTTTGGTAGGTGACGCTGGCGACAATTTTCTTTTCATTCGGGTCCACGTGCGGGTTAATGGGGGCGACATCTTCTTCGGTCAAGACTTTAGCGCCGGCGCCGTCGAACCAGAAAAATTCGCCGTACGCGCCGTACCCATAACCGTGACCGTTGGCGTCTTCGTTCCAGCGATATTCGGTAAAACCGTTGTTTTGCCGCACCTGGTCCACCCAAACCACTTGCCCATAGTATAAACGCGGGGGAAAGTTATAAGCGATGTGGTCCTGAAGCCAGGGAGAAGCGACCGCGCCTTCGAGCGTCAAGTCAACATAGGGGACGGTAATCTCCACCCACATCCCGGATTGACCAGGCGGGATTTGACCAAGAGGAGCGTTGGGGAGGTTTCGAGTAGGCTGCACCCGCGAAGACCAGATATATCCCTGCGGGGTTTCCAGGTATTTTTGATTGGTCAGGGCTGGGACGTAGCCAATCACTTCTTTTTCCCAGGGGATTAAAGTGTCGGCGCGCAAGACGCCAAGCGAAGTGTCAAGTCCGCTCGCGTCGAGAGGGGATGGAATCTTGCGGACATCGGTGTCGTCGGTCAACCTGCCAATGATTTCGCTGGCAGGAAACTGCGGCAGGCGTTTGGGCGTATAGAGCCGCTCGTAAAAGGCGTCAAGCCAAAAAGGGCGAAACGCCAAAGCGCCCACCCCTAAACCAGCCATTTTCAAAAAGTCGCGTCGAGAAAGATTGGGTCTCATATTCACCATCAACAAAGCCAAAATGCGGCAAGGAAAGTCCGTCTTATTGTTTGAAGGATACCTGTAAACACAAGGAGCGTCAACCGCCGGAAACGCTTTTTTTAGAATTTTTTAAACTGCAAGGCGGGGGGAATTTCATCATAAAAAAGGCGTTAGGAAATTCCTGTTTTTCTCAAAACCTCCGACGCCAGGCGGAATGGACGGAATTCAAGCGGCTTTTTATGGTAAAAATGAAGCGTCCAACCGCCATCCCTTAGTAAAAGGAAGCCCATCCCTATGTACAAGATATTGCATAAAGAGGTTCTCAGCGAAACTGTCAAATTAATGGTATTAGACGCGCCGTTGGTGGCGCGAAAAGCCAGGGCGGGACAATTTGTCATCGTCCGCATGAACGAAACCGGAGAGCGGATTCCCCTCACCATCGCCGATTTCGACGCCGCAGCGGGAACAATCACCATCATTTTTCAGGAAGTCGGCAAATCCACAATGCAGATGGGAACGCTTCAAGAGGGAGACGCGTTTGAGAACGTGGTGGGTCCTCTCGGTCATCCCACGGAAATCAAAAATTACGGCAAGGTGGTCATGGTGGCTGGCGGCGTGGGGGTCGCCCCCATCTACCCGATTACCCGCGCCTTGAAACAGGCGGGAAATTACGTCATCAGCGTCATCGGAGCGCGCAACCAAACGCTTTTATTTTGGGAAGACCGAATGCGCGCCCAAAGCGACGAATTAATCGTCTGCACCGACGACGGTTCGTACGGCAGAAAATCGCTGGTCACCGAACCTTTAAAGGAAATTCTGGAAAAAGAAAAGGACGTTGCGCGAGTCTGGGCGATTGGGCCGGCGGTCATGATGAAGTTCGCTTCGCTGACCACTCAGCCCTACCAGACGCCGACCATCGTCAGCCTGAACACCGTCATGGTGGACGGAACCGGCATGTGCGGCGGCTGCCGCGTAGTGATGACGGAAGGCGCGCAATTCGTCTGCGTGGACGGTCCAGAGTTCGACGGGCATAAGGTGGACTGGGACCTGCTTCTTGCGCGATTGTCCTTCTTCCGCGCGGAGGAACAACGCGCCATCGAACATTGGAAAGAACATCTTTGCAATCTGGACGCCGCTTTTGAAAACGGCGTAAAGGCAGGACAACATGGCTAAAAAGGCAATTGTTCCTAAAAAAGTAAAAATGCCGGAGCAGCCGGCGGAAGAGAGAATTCACAATTATCAGGAAGTGCCTTATGGCTACACGCCAGAGCAAGCGATGGAAGAGGCGCTGCGCTGCCTGCAATGCGCCAAACCTACCTGCATGGACGGTTGTCCAGTTAACATCAATATTCCCGGTTTTTTGGCGCAGGTCGCCGACGGCGATTTCCAGGGCGCGGTGGAAACCATCAAAAAGACCAACGCCCTGCCCGCCATCACCGGACGGGTCTGCCCGCAGGAAGTTCAATGCGAAGGCGTTTGCGTATTGCACAAGAAGTATGAGCCAGTCGCCATCGGCAGGCTGGAACGCTTCGTAGCGGATTGGGAAGCCCAACAAGGCAAAATTAAGACGCCGACGCTTCCGCCGCCAAGCGGTAAAAAAGTAGCGGTTGTAGGGTCTGGTCCCGCGGGTCTGACCGCCGCCGCCGACCTGGCGCAAATGGGACACGAAGTGGACATCTTCGAAGCCCTGCACGAACCCGGCGGCGTGCTGGTCTATGGCATTCCCGAATTCCGCCTGCCCAAAGCCATCGTAAAACGCGAAGTGGATTACGTCCGCAGTTTGGGCGCAAAAGTGCATGTGGATTACGTTGTCGGCGCGGTGGCGACTCTCGACGAACTGCTCGAAACCTACGACGCCATCTTGCTGGGAACAGGAGCGGGATTGCCCTGGTTTATGGGGCTGCCCGGCGAAAACCTCGGCGGAGTCTATTCCTCCAACGAATACCTGACCCGCGTCAATTTAATGAAAGCCTACCGTTTTCCAGAATACGACACCCCCGTCTCGCGCGGCTCCCGCGTGCTGACCATCGGCGGCGGCAATACCGCCATGGACGCCGCCCGCACCGCCCTGCGGCTGGGCGCGAAAGAATCCATTATTGTATACCGCCGTTCGCGGGCGGAAATGCCGGCGCGGGCGGAGGAAATTCACCACGCTGAAGAGGAAGGCGTCAAATTCCATCTGCTGACGACGCCCATCGCCTTCCACGGCAAGGACGGGCGCGTAACGGCTTTGGAGTGCATACGAAACGAATTGGGCGAACCAGACGCTTCGGGACGCCGCCGCCCGGTTCCCATTGAAGGTTCAAATTTCATGATTGAAGCCGACGTGATGGTGATTGCAATTGGACAAAGCCCCAGCCCGCTCATCGCCAACACAACCCCCGAGCTGGAGACAAGAAAGAACGGCACAGTAACGACAGACGCGGCGACCATGAAGACTTCAAAAAGGGGCGTCTTCGCGGCGGGCGACATTATCACCGGCGGAGCGACCGTCATCCTGGCGATGGGTCAGGCGAAAATCGCAGCCAAAGCCATTGACGAATATTTGAAAACCGGCGTTTGGTAAAAGAAACGCAACGCATCCCGAAAGTATAGACTATCCGTCTTTCGGGATGCGTTTTTTATCGCCCAGGCGGCTGAAAAGGTTAATTATTCGGCGCGCCGGCGGCAATCCAATCCCCGATAGCCTTGATTTTCTCAGGAGAAAGTTTCGCTCCGCGTTTCGGCATAGACCCGTCCACAACCTGCTGGAAAAGGACGCTTTCCTGTGGATTGCCGGGAAAAATCACCGCTCCTTCCTGAGAACCAGACATGAGACCGACGTAAGAAGTCAGGTCAAGCCCCGCCCTAGTCCTTGCGCCGCCATGACATTCGACGCAACTATCCGCAAAAATGGGCGCTACATCGCGGGCAAAGCTTACTTCAACAGCGGGAGCGGACGATTCCGTCGCCGGCGTTTCCGCCAGGGGAATGGTTGTCGGCGGCGGGGGAGTCAACGTGGGAATCGGAATCGGCTGCGCCTCAGCCGTGACAGACTGGGCGCCGCAAGCGGTTAAAGTAAGAAATAAAAAGCCGGCGACAAAAAACCATTTTGTTTTCATGTCTCAATTCATCCTTTTTTGTTTTTGTTTCGTTCTGCTGCAAACGCCCTAAAAGCCTGTCGCTGCGAACGAAGCGAAGCGGTCTCCTGGTTCGCGCAAAACCGCTTCGCCGCCGGCAACGGCTCGCAAGGACATCCTCGCAACGGAGCGCGACGTTACGAAACCAAAGAAATTTCAGCATAGAGGCTGCGGCGCGCAAGCCAAACTTTATACAGGACGCGCCGGCAGATTCAGTTCTTACCAGACAAAGTTTAGAAAAGGGGCGTCTTTCCTCCCGGGCATGGAAAGCGCGTACAAGGTAAGGTATAATCCAAAAAGAGAAAGGATACTTCACTTCAAGGCTAAGTATGGCAGGCGCATTATCACTTCCCAGGGAATACTGGTCGTCCCTTCAAGTCACCCAGCAAGACGTAGAAAATTTACACACTGTCCTCTTTGAGCGCGAGACGCCTCTTTCGGCGCGGGACTTAAGCCCGGCGTTTATCGAAGCGCGTTTGAAGTTCGAACGCGCTAAATTGGAAAGCGGACTGAACGCAAACGCCAAGACCTTCCTCCCCAAAGATACATATAAAGTCGGCGATGAACTCGTCTTTCCGTCTCTGGAATGGAAACGCGGAGTAGTTAAAGCGGTGCGGAACGGAATTAATCCGTCCATCGAACGCTTTGACGTGATTACGGTCGAAATGGAAGACCATTCGGAACGCATGTTCGCCGCCAGCCTCGGCGCGCACCTCCTGAACGAGATTCCCATACCAAAGGCTCAACAAAACGAGGTCAACCCCGAACAAATTTTAGAGGAATACGGAAACCTGATTGAAAAAAAACTGGAAGAAGCCTTTGCGCTAGACGAAGGCTTGGTGAAGATTGCAGGACGCTGGTTTCCGCGCGCTTTGCTGGTGGACATTAATCAGGGTCAGTTAAATCTCGCCGAGGCGGTTTTAGACGTTTCCGGCGGCGACCCCCTGCCCACCGAAGCCCTGCTCAAAGACATTGATTTGCCGGCGGGCGTCAATCCGCGTCTGGCGGAATTTTCAGTCAACTATGCGCTGCAATCGGACGAACGTTTCGACGAAGTCGGTCCTGCAGGACAGATTTTGTGGTGCTTACGCCGTCTCGAACCGGACCAGGTGCGCGAAGTTCCCGCTCCATTACGCTACGTTGAAATTCATCATGACCGCAGCAAGTTGACGCCGTCCATGTTGAGCCTTGAAGCGCAACTGGACGACGAATTGACCCCGGTCAACGACAACGACCCCCGCGAAGAAATTTCCTCCGTTGTCATCTCGCTCATTTATCCCCACCTGCGCGCCGGAACCCTTCCCATGTCGGCGCGGACAAAAAAATTATTTCCCACCGCTTACGAAACGCAGCGCGTCCGCTTCACGCTGGTAGACGGCAAGACCCGCCAGCGCATTCCCGCCTGGGCTGTGCTTTCGCACGGTTATGTCTTCGGCTTGCGGGAATGGTACAAGGCGCATCAATTAATCCCCGGTTCGCTTGTGCAGGTGCGGCGCGGCGAACAACCCGGCGAATTAACCGTAGAAGTAAAAAGCCAGCGTTCCTCAAAAGACTGGGTGCGCACGGTGTTGGTCGGCAAAGACGGCGGCTTTGTCTTTGCAACTTTAAAACAACCCATTAGCGCCGAATTCAACGAGCGCATGGCGATTCACGTTCCCGACTTTAAGACCCTCGACCCCATCTGGGAAAAAAAGCAGCCCTTCGAAGACCTTGTCCTTCAAGTGATGCGGGAACTGGCGAAATCCAACCCGCAAGGGCATGTGCATGCGCAGGAACTCTACGCAGCCGTCAATCTCGTGCGCCGTGTGCCGCCCGCCCCCATCTTCGCCCTACTGGCAGACCATCCCCTATGCAAGCATGTAGGCGACCTGCATTTCCGATTGAACGAGGACCTTGAATGAGCCTGCTGAAACCCAACATCAAGACCCCCTACCACATTGACTTTGAATGGTGGAAAAAAAGCGAGCGCAACTGGCACGTCTTTCTCCGCTCCCTTCTATGCCAGGAACACCAGGAAGTCTTTACAGAAGCGGAAGAAGGCGGAATGATAGACTGGGTTGACCCGCAAACCGCAGAGGTAAAACAAGTGGACGGCGTGCAGCATACGCTCATGAGCCATTGCGCTTTGTTGCCTGAATTCCTTGATTCACGCACCGCCCTGGTTGAAGCGGTTTTTCGGGTTTTCCTCGCCAACGGCAACGTCCCCATGTCCGCCGAAGACCTTTCCAAACGGCTGGACAGACCCGCCGACACCATCCTGCGCACGATTTCAAGCCCGCGCGTCTACCGGGGGCTCAGACCGTATCTTGGAACCTCCCTCCCGGAAACCGAGGAGGAGTAAAATCAACGTTGCGGTAAAATTGCAGCGGCGCCTTTCAATAAACGCCTCTATAGCTTAATGGACAAAGCAACGGTCTTCTAAACCGTCGATCCAGGTTCGATTCCTGGTAGAGGCGCCATGGAAAAAATCCGCGCGGCGCGCAAAACGGTTCGTCCATTATCGGTGGCGGAAGCGCGGAATTAAAACAAGGAGCAGGAAGCATGCCCACAGTCGTCCGTAAATCGAACGCAATCCTGATGGAAAAACGCCGCGAGATGATACATGCGGTGAGTTGGCAGGTGCGCGCCAGCGTTTGGAGCCCGCCAACCGACGTTTATGAAACTGAAAAAACCTATGTTGCGAGGGTGGAAATCGCTGGAATGCGCGAAGAAGACTTCGAAGTCATCGTGCAAAACAACACTTTACTGGTGTCGGGTTTTCGCCCCGACCATACGGAACGGCGCGCCTATCAACAAATGGAAATTCGTTTCGGCAAGTTTTCCACCTCAGTTCATTTGCCGGGACCGGTCAACACCGAACAGGCGCACGCTGAATACAAAGACGGCTTTCTAACCGTCGTCATCCCCAAGGCGGCGCCCAGCCAAGTTAAGGTGAAGTGAAATCATGCCCGCAGAACGTTGGCAAGCCGGTATCAACCCTTTCGCTCACATCCTGGGTGAAAACGAAGAAGAATTGTTAAAGGTGGCGATGTTATCCTCGCTTTCCCATTCGACGAACAGCCAGGAAGCAGCGCCCGCGTCAAATCAGGAAGGAAAGACCGAAGGGCAAAAATATCCTGAGGTATTGCCGATTCTCCCTTTACGCGGGGTGGTTGTCTATCCAAATACCGCCGTCCCGTTGACGGTGGGGCAGCCTCGCTCCATCAAACTTGTGGACGACGTGGTGGCAGGCGACAAACTCGTCGGACTGGTCGCCGCGCTCGACCCGGAAAAAGAAACGCCGGGAGCGGGCGAACTTTATCAAGTGGGAACCATCGCCACCGTGCATCGTCTACTGCGCGCGCCGGACGGCACAGTGCGCCTGCTGGTGCAAGGCATGGAACGCTTTCGAATCGCAGAGATTCTGGAAGAAGAGCCGTATCTGAAGGCGCGAATTGAACTCCTGCCTGAGATTGTGGAAGACACCCTCGAAACCAGCGCGCTGGCGCGCAACGCCCGCGACCAATTTCAACAGATTACGCAGATGATACCCTCCTTTCCGGAGGAGTTAGCGACTTCGATTCTTTCCCTTGAAGACCCGCTTCAGACGGTTTACACCATCGCCAATTTCCAGCGCATTGAGTTGAAAGACGCGCAGGAAATTCTCGAAATTGATTCGGTGTACGAGAAATTAAAAAAACTCATCGGTTTGCTGGTGCGCGAAGCCGAAGTGCTGCAAATCGGGCAAAAGATTCAAAACGAGGCGCGCGGCGAAATCGAAAAAGTGCAGCGCGAATACTTCTTGCGCGAGCAAATGAAAGCCATCCAGCGCGAATTGGGCGACAAAGACGAGCAAGCCATCGAAGCCGAAGAGTTCCGCAAGAAAATCGAAGAAGCGAATATGCCCGAAGAAGCGTACAAACAGGCGAAACGGGAGTTGGAACGCCTCTCGCGTCTGCCCACCGCTTCCGCCGAATACGGCGTGATTCGCACTTACCTCGACTGGATGGTCTCGCTGCCCTGGTCAAAAGCCACCACAGACAATTTGGACATCGCCCACGCGCGTGAAATTCTCAACAAGGACCATCACGGACTGGAGGACGTAAAAGACCGCATCCTCGAATTCCTGGCGATTCGCAAACTGCGCCTCGACCGCAAAGACGAAGAAAAGAAAGAATCGGACGACGCCATCCGCCGCGAGCGCGAGGGCGTGATTTTGTGCTTTGTAGGACCGCCCGGCGTGGGCAAAACTTCGCTGGGACAATCCATCGCCCGCGCGATGGAACGCAAATTCATTCGCGCTTCGCTGGGCGGAGTGCGCGACGAAGCCGAAATTCGCGGACACCGCCGCACGTACATCGGCTCAATGCCCGGACGCATCCTGCAATCGCTGCGCCGCGTCGATTCCAAGAACCCCGTCTTTATGCTCGACGAGGTGGACAAACTCACCTACGACTTTCACGGCGACCCAGCCTCCGCCCTGCTGGAAGTGTTAGACCCGGAGCAAAACGCCGAATTCCGCGACAATTATCTCGAAGTCGCCTTCGACCTTTCTCAAGTTTTCTTCATCGCCACCGCCAACACGCTGGAAACCATCCCTGGCCCGCTGCGCGACCGCATGGAAATCATCTTCCTTTCGGGCTACACCGAAAACGAAAAACTCGCCATTGCGCGCGGCTATTTAATTCCGCGCCAAATCCGCGAAAACAGCCTGCGCGAGGAGGAGGTTTCCTTCACAGACGACGCGCTGCGGATGATTGTCCGCCAATACACGCGCGAAGCGGGAGTCCGCAATCTCGAACGCAAAATTGGCGCCATCTGCCGCAAGATAGGGACGAAAATTGCGGAAAAGGGCAGCGCCCAATTTGAGGTGACGCCTAAAGAAGTGGAGGAATACCTCGACCATCCGATTTACTTCGGAGCGGAAGAGCTCAACAAACGCACCTCCATTCCGGGCGTGGCGCCGGGACTGGCGTGGACTTCCTTCGGCGGCGACATTCTCTTTATCGAATCCACCGCCATGCCTGGCGGGCGCGGCTTCCAAATCACAGGGTCGGTTGGCAACGTCATGCAGGAATCCGCCCGCGCGGCTTTGTCGTATGTGCGTTCGCGCGCCGAATCGCTCAGTCTGCCAAACGAGTTCTTCAATAAATACGACATCCATCTTCACATTCCAGCCGGCGCGCAACCCAAAGACGGTCCTTCGGCGGGCGTCACGATGGCGACCTCGCTGGTTTCGCTCATTTCAGGGCGCAAAGTCAAGCCGCAAGTCGGGATGACCGGCGAGATTACGCTTCGAGGTCAGGTTTTGGCGGTTGGCGGAATCAAGGAAAAAATACTGGCGGCGCATCGCAACGGATTGACGACGGTCATTCTGCCAAAGCGCAACGAACAGGACCTCGACGACGTGCCGGAAGAAATTCGCAATTCGATGACGTTCATTTTCGCCGAATCGGTTGAAGATGTGTTGAACGCCGCGCT
>JAIWOB010000149.1 GCA_020217065.1 Chloroflexota bacterium
CTAAATTCGGGATAAACCGAATCCCAATAAAGAAAATCGTTTACAACGCCGGCAATCTCTCCCCCCACCCAGCACCACAACCCCAAAGCAAACGCCGTCCAAATACGGCGGGGAGTCTCGTTTGTTCCAAATTGATTTAGAAGCAGAGTTCCCGCGATGGCGGAACCGAGCGCGGGAATGAAAATAAGGGCGTCCAGAAGTTTGTCTTTCCAGAACGGCGTGAGAGCCTCGGTCAATGGGGCGGAAAAATAAATCCAGAGCGTCAAAACCAGCAAAAGCGCGGAAAACGCCGCCCCAATCCATATTACATGAACTGGAGAGATTTTAAAAGAAAACGCTCTTGACTGATTAGGCATTGTCACTCCGAAAACGCGGCGGGAATCAAACGTTGGGCTTGAAGAGCGGCGCGCTCTTCCGGGGAAATTTGTTCGAACGTTTCGCTTAGCGCTCTGTGCGTCAGGGCGCTTCCAATCACAAAGCTCATCTGAGAACCCATTGTCATAAACAAGGCGCGATAAGCGTGCGCGGCGTCGGTCAGGTAAGGGAAAAAGTGCAAGTCGAGCATTTCAACGCCGTCAAACGCAATATTCCAGCGCCAAGGCTGCGCTTGACGCGCCAACTCCCGGTTCAACAATTGCAAGAGTTTTTGTCCAACCATTTCTTGATAGCGAGCGAGGAGGCTGCGGCTCCAACGAATCGCGCCCTGACGCAAAACGGTATATTGATACGCCTGCGTTTGAGGGCGGCAGGCGTAGACGACGATATCCCATGGGGTATTTGCGTTTACAGAAGAGGGAAAGTCGCCGATAAATCCCTGCGGCGTCGAAAATATCATGTCTGATTTTTGGCGTTCGCCCTGCCAAAAAAGAACAAAACCGTGAATCTGGTCAAGCCTGGCTTCAACCAACCCGCTTCTGTTTTCCTTTTTCCAACGTGCAGTCAACTCGCCCCACATATCGTCGCCCGCCATCGAAAATTTTTCCTCCGCTTGAGATTCCAAAGCCAGCGACAACAGCCTGCCCGCCACGTCCGGCAGTTTGATTGCGCGAGGGCGAAAATCGCTTAACGCGGAAAATTCCGCCTGCGAGATGGGTTTGCCGCCCGTCTTATCAAGCAGGTACGACGCTCCCGGCTCGCCGTTAATAAAAAATGAAACGGCTCCGCCGCCGTCGCCAAAGCGTTTCTCCGTCAAACCCGTTACGCTGCCGCCGCGAAAATATATCTCCGCGTCCAGGGCGGGGTTCTCAAATTCAATTCGTTCAACCAGCGGGAAGAAATCGCTCATTGCGTAAAACGGGTCAAAAACGAGCTCTTGTAAAATTTTACCTGATATTCGTTTTTTTCGCGATTACAGATTGAAAAGAGATTCACCGCAAGCCTGCAAATAAATCCGTTTCGGTTTGCATACCGCCGTTGACCAGGCTAAAGGCGCGGTAAAAAGTCCCCTGCATGGCAAGCGCCGAGACGGCGGCGTCTTCGGGCATCTCCGCCAAAGCGCCCAGGGTGGCGAGTTGGCTTTTATGACATTGAATGGCGCGCCAGGCGGTTTTGCAATACGCCAGGGTTTCAACGCGGGTCGTCGCCATCCAATCTTTCCATGGGAACTCGCCGCGAATTTCATCGCCCACGCGAAAAGACATATCCCCCAGCAAGGGGGAAATCAAATTAACGAAACTTTCCGTATCCACCATGTAATATAATTTTGAAACGCAGTGCGGAGACGAGGCGTCTACGGTCTTGTAGTTTGCGTCCGCCGCGCGGATAATCGCCGCAGTCGCAAACTGCCCAATGGCGATATGGTCGGGATGACCGTAGTTTCCATCCGGCGGAAACGTGACAACCGCCTGCGGTTTGATGCGGCGGATACAGGAAGCAATCTTGCCGATAATTTCGGCGTAAGGGGCGAACGCCACTTCTCCGTCAAGATAATCGAGAAAACAGAATTCCTTTATCCCCAAAACGCGAGCCGCGTCCTCCAGTTCGCGGGCGCGCAGTTGACCGAGTTCACGCAAGCCCGGATGCGTCCCTTCGCCGCCAGCCCAGCCTCGTTCGCCGCGCGTAGCGCAAACCAGATAGGTCTCAACGCCCTCGGCGGCGTATTTCGCAAGCGTCCCTCCCATCCCCATGGATTCGTCGTCAGGGTGGGCAAAAACGGCGAGAAGCCTCAAAGTTTCCATTCGCTAATCATTTACGTAAAAACTTTTCCAAAGACTCGGGAGTCAGGTTAAAGGCTTTGGCAAGCCCAGCCACATAACGCGCGCCCTTCATCTTGATGCGCCAAAGCCCAAAATCCGCCAGCAGGAAGAGAGTCGCCGACTCGGGAAAGCGCTCGATATAACTGGATTTCACCGGAGCGTAGCCCGGCTCGCCGTTTTGCATGAATTCCGCCGAACCGCGAATGGATAAACGCGCCAAGGTCTGGGGGTCCGTTCGTCCGTCGTCGGCTTCTGTGATTAATAAACTGACCTGCTTGTTTTTCTGCATATCCACCGTATGCTGGGCAAGACGGCTGACATGAATGTAATAGGCGGAAAAATCAGGAGCAGGCACAAAAGCCACCATTGAAACGCGGGGTTCTTCGCCGTGCAAAGTGCCAAGCGCGGCGATTCGCGTCTGGGTAAGCAGCCGCAGAAGAAGTTTTTCCGATTGGGCGTCCATGATGGTTACTCGTTTAGCGGGGGATTATCGAGGCGCACGCCATGCCCTCGGACAGAATCAATATATTGATGAGTAGGGTCGAGAGCGGCAAGCCGGTCGCGCAGACGGCGGATAAGCGCATCCAGCGCCTGGTCTGAGACTCCAGCCATTTGCTCTTCTCCCCACACGGCGGACACCAATTGGCTGCGGCTGATGACTTGACCCTGATTCTCGTACAATACCCACAATAATTTATATTGTTGAGCGGATAAAGGCGGCGATACCTGCTGCTGATTGACCCACACCTGATGCGAGCGTTGGTCCATCAACAACCGCCCGGCGCGAATTCCGCCCTCCGTCAAAGGCATGGTTGCGTCTGAAGTCAAAAAGAGAAATTGCTGGGCGAGAGCGACGCCAACTACGTCGCCGTCCTGAAGCATAACCGGCGTCGCCAATTCTACGCCATTGTGGCTGGTGCCGTTCTTGCTGCCGAGGTCTTCGATGGTCACCCCTTCAGAGGTGGGAGTGACGCGAGCGTGAAAACGGGAAACCTGGCGGTCTTGAACGTTGATGTCGCAAGTTGGGTCGCGCCCAATCATCAGGGTGCGGTTCAAAGACCAGCGCTGTCCCTTAAGCGGTCCGTCCTGCGCGACAAGAATGGGAAATTCATCTTCATGTTTCATAATTGCCTCGAATAATAAGAGAAAAGACGCTTATAATATAGCAGAAAAGTCGAATTCTGTGCATCCTGCTTTTCTTTGAGGACGATACACGCCGAAACATCGCCCACACAGAGCCTGCGGCAGGCGGCGAAATTCGCTTTTGAAACGACAGCCAAGGAGAAGAGGTGCCCCATCCGCTCAGAAAAGGGGAGGCGCTGCGCAGCCGTTATAAGATTCGCGAACTCATCGGACAAGGCGGCACAGGCAGCATTTATCTTGCGGACGATATCCGCCTGCAAGGAAGATTGTGCGCCGTAAAGGAAGTAGAGCATAATCGCGCCCTCCCGCCCCAGTTCATTGCGCAAGCCCGCGAACAATTCTTTCGCGAGGCTTCCGTGTTGGCGCGCCTTGACCACCCCAACCTCCCTAAAGTTTCAGATTACTTCTCCGAAGGACCGCGCGATTACCTGGTGATGGATTATGTGCCTGGAAAAGACTTGCGCGAACGCATGTTGGAAGCCCGCCGCAATAAGACTTTCCTGCCGGAAAAAGAGATATTACGCTGGGCAAGTCAGCTGGCGGACGCTTTGAACTACCTGCACCAGCAAGAGCCGCCCATCATTCACCGCGACATCAAGCCCAGCAACCTGAAAATCACCCCAAGCGGACTTCTAAAGCTGGTGGATTTCGGACTGGTCAAAATACTTGCTCCAAATGAAGTGACCATCACCATCATCCAGGGACAAGGGACAGCCCTCTACACTCCGCTGGAGCAATACGGCGGAGACGATTCTCACACCGATATTCGAGCGGATATTTTTTCCTTTGGCGCAACTTTATATCACCTCCTGACCAACGAGCCGCCGGTTGAAGCGCGCAAGCGCTTCCTAGACCCATATAGCATGATTTTGCCGCGCGAGATTAACCCCCATATCAGCCCCCAGGTAGAAAAAGCCGTCCTGTGGGCAATGTCCTTGCATCCTGACGAACGTCCAAAGAACGTGGTCGAATTCCGCGAAGCCCTGTTTGGCAACCAGCCGATTCCCGTCCGCCCCGACTTGCAAGGCTCTGCGCCCAGAATCCCATCCTTTTCGCTGTTGCCGCAGGAACGGATTGCGGGCTATGCGGCGGCGGCGCTCTTTTTGCTCGGCATCATTGCCACGCTGGCAAAGTAAAGCGTCAAGCCTATGTTGTTTTAAGGGGAGTTTTTCGTCTTCTCAATCATCCTGCAAAACGAGCATAACCCCGGCGCGGAAGTCGCTTGTCCGCAATTTGGACAGGGATGAAGTTGAATCTGCGCCGTATTCCTGTCAATAAATAAATTTCCGCTTCGCCTGGCTTCCAAAAAATTCAAATAAAAAGTAAGTTTCGCGCCGGGACGCGCCGTTTCAAGCCGGTTTAATGTCTCTTTGTAAAAGATGGATTGCGAGCCGTCGGCAAATGGACACTCTTCATAAATATATTCAATGCCGCGCGCAATGGCGTAGGCGGTCATCTCGCGTTCATAAAAACGGCACAGCGGCTTGACCTTACGCGCTAATCCGTCCGAGCCAAGCAAAACGGGACCTTGTCTTAAGAGATATTCCTCAGACCATGCCAGGGTGTTGGCAAACAAGACGGCGGCTTCGTCGTCGAGATTGTGACCGGTGGCGAGAACGTCATAACCAAGGTCGCGGGCAATGCGGTTCATTTCGTGACGTTTGACAAGCCCGCACACGGAACAAGGGCGTCCCTGCCCGCGGCGGCTAATTTCCGCAAGCGCGGGAATGGATTTTCCATAGGTCGCTTCAATGTCCGCAACGTGTAAAGTAAGGTTGCGTTCGACGGCGAATTTCTCCGTCAAGCGCCGCGATTCGCGGGAATAACCGATTCCAGCGTCAATGCCAAGCGCAAGATATAAGCCGTCGGCGCGATACCCGAGACGAACGAGAATATCCCAAAGAGAAAGGGAATCCTTGCCGCCGGAGACCGCCACAAGGATTTTTTCGTCGCGGTCAAACATGGCGTATTTTTTGATGAAACGCTCCGTTTGTTCGGGAATCCAATCCAGATAGTGTTCGGCGCACAGGGCAAGTTTATGCTGGCGCATGTGAATGGCGGCTTTTCCGCCGCACCTTCGGCATTTCATTTCATCCCCCCGAAATCACGGCGACCAGTTTGACCTCGTCGCCGGGACGCAAAATTTCGTCGTCGGTTATCATTTCCCCATCGCGCACGGCAATGACCGATTCGGGAAGAACGTCAATTTTCCGCAACGCCGAAAGCAAAGACATGCCCGCCTTTACTTCGTACACTTTATCGCGCAAAATCAATTTCGCAATCATATTAAACCTCGCCCTGGATTTTATCACGAGGGCAATTCCAAATTAGCCGCCTCAGCCCTTTTTCTCCTTGACATTCCCCCCGCCCTGTCTTAGCATAGAGTCATGAAAATCGGAATGATGGTTGACTCTTACAAACCCTACGTCAGCGGAATAACCAACTACGTCGAGCTCAACAAACGTTATTTCGAAAAGGCGGGTCACGAAGTCTTCGTCTTTACTTTCGGCGAAGAAAAATATCAAAGAGCCGAGCCAGGCGTGATTTACAGCAAAGGCGTTCCGCTGGCGGATTCGGGCTTCTATCTCTCGCTGCGCTATTCTCAAGCCGCGAAAAAATTGCTGCAAGAGATGGACATCGCCCACGTCCATCACCCTTTTCTGAGCGGGCGGTTTGCCTTGCGCTATTGCCGCGCGGCGCAAATCCCGATTGTTTTCACCAATCACACGCGTTACGATTTATACGCCGAAGCCTATCTGCCAATGATGCCAAAAGAAATCAGCCGCGGGGCACTGCAAGCGTATTTGCCCGCTTTTTGCCAAGCCGTTGACCTGGTCATCGCCCCTTCGGCGGGGCTGAAAGAAGCGCTGCGTCAGTTGGACGTAAAGGCAGATATTACGATTGTCCCAAATGGAGTGGAATTAAAACGCTTCCTGCGGGCAAAGCCCCTTCCCCGCGCCGAATTTGGGTACGACGCCGATAATATCTTATTGATTTACGCCGGGCGACTGGCTCCCGAAAAAAACCTGCCTTTTCTCCTGCGAGCTTTTGCGGGGGCGGCTCAAGCCGTCCCGAACGCGCGGCTCCTTGTGGCAGGCAGCGGCATTCGACAGTACGAAGAGGAAATTAAGACCCTCGCCGGCGAATTGGACGCGCGCGGGCAAATTCGTTTTATCGGCAAAATTCCCTACGAACAGTTGCCCAACTATCTTGCCATGTGCGATATTTTTGTCACCGCGTCGGTTACGGAAGTGCACCCGCTCTCCGTTATCGAAGCGCAAGGAACGGGACTGCCAGTGATGGGAATTCATTCCGTGGGCGTGGGCGACATCGTGCAAGACGGCGTGACAGGTTTGCTTGCCACGCATGACCTGTCAGCCTTCGCCGCAAAATTAACGCGTCTGTGTCTCGAACCGCAGCGGCGCGCCAAAATGGGCGAAGCCGCAAGACGGACTTCCCTAATCTACGATATTTCCCGCACCAGCCGCCTCACCCTTCAAGAGTATGAAAAGCTCAAAGAGTCATACAAACCGCGCAAAGGCGACTGGGCGCTTCAACTCAAAAAACTGCTCGCGGAGTTCGAACGGTGACAAACAAAAAAGAAATTGGGGCGTGGGGCGAAAAGATTGCCGCCGAATGGCTGGCGGAACGCGGCTGCGAGATTGTCGCGCGCAATGTCCGCACTCCCTATGGAGAAATTGACATTGTGGCGCAACAAGACGATGTGACGCTTTTTGTCGAAGTGAAAACGCGCGCCTCAAAAAGCCTGGGACCGCCCGAAATCTCAATCACGCCAAAAAAACAAAGTCGCATGCTGGCGTCGGCGGAATATTACGCCGCAGAACGCGGAATTGACCGCTGGCAGATTGACGTCATTGCCGTTGAGAGCAATGCGGGCGGCGCAAAACCCGCAATAACGCGCTTCGAAAACGCGATATAATTTTCAATATACGCCGACAACAAGGAGAAAATTATGGCATACCTCATCGGTCCCGACGTGAGTTTCTACCAGGACGACCCCGAAACGCCGCAGGGGATTGACTTTGTAAAAATGCGTAAATCAGCGGGCTATGTCATCATCCGCGCCGGGCAGAACTTGTGGGTGGACTCGGATTTCAAAATCAATTGGAGGGAAGCCAAACTGGCAGGTCTGCCGCGAGGCTCCTACTGGTTTTACGACAGCCGCGCCGAACCTAAAAAACAGGCGGAATTATGGGTGGAGCAATTCAACGGCGATTTTGGAGAACTTCCCCTGTTTGCGGATTTCGAAGAAAGTTATAACGGGACTTACAAGGGATGGAAAAATTGGTACGCCTTTCTTGAACGCTTAAAACAACTTATCGGCTCAAAAGAAATCGGCATTTATACAGCGTACTATTACTGGCGGGATAACGCCCCCAACGCCACAACGCAAGCCGCCAGCCTCGACTACTTTAAACAATACCCGCTGTGGATTGCCCATTATGGCGCAGTTGAGCCTCTGGTGCCGGCTCCCTGGAAAAAGGGCGAATGGCTTTTTTGGCAATATACCGAAACCGGAGACGGAAAACTCTACGGCGTGGAAAGCAAAGGCATTGACCTAAACTATTTCAACGGCGACGTGGAAACCTTCCGCGCGCGATTTAACCTGAGCGACAGCCCCATCCCCAACCCCGAACCGGAGCCGCTCCCTGGAGACGACACCCCAACCGGCATTAAATACCTTGTCATCGCCCAACCCTCTTTGAAAGTGCGTCAAGGTCCCGGCACCAGTTACGATGCAATCGGCTTGCTCTACCCAGATGAAGTCGTCGAAGAAATCAACGCCAACTCCGATAGAACATGGCTGAAGGTTCGCAAAGCGGATAATACCCTTATTGGCTGGAGTTTCTCCGCCTACCTCAAGAAAGTCGAAACCACGCCGACACCCTCCAAAATCAAACGTTACCGCGTGACCGCTTCGCCCTCCCTAAAAGCGCGCGAAGGACCCGGGCTGGACTACAATTCCCTGGGAACATATCCTTACGGTTCGATTGTTCATGAATTGGCGGCAAACGCAGACCGAACTTGGCTGAAGGTCAAGAACGAGGCTGGAACGCTGATAGGATGGAGTTTCGCCGAATATCTTAAATTTATTGACGAAATCAGCGTCGAACCGACGCCCAACCCCGAACCGGAACCGGAACCGCAGCCCGAACCAGAACCTCCCGCCGGGCTTAAGATATACCTTGTCACCGCCTCGCCTTCCCTTAAAGTGCGAGAGGGACCAGGACAGAACTACGCGCAAATTGGCTCTCTGCCGCTTAACACAAAGGTCGTCGAATTGGACGCCAACGCCAACCGCAGTTGGTTAAAGGTAAAAACCCTGGACGGCAGCCTAAGCGGTTGGAGCTCCGCCGACTATCTGGCTTTTACCGGCGAAACCGCCCCGCCTCAAGATACAGAAACCGGCAAACATTACCGCGTAACAACCACTTCTCTGCAAGCGCTGCAAAGCCCTTCCTCGAACGCGCCGCTGGTAGGATTCGTCTATTTCGGACAAATTGTAGAGGAACTCAGCGCCACCGCCGACAGAGTCTGGCTAAAAATAAAAAACGCGGATGGAAGCGTCGTGGGGTGGAGTTTAAGCAAGGACCTCCTGCGAGTGGACGAACAGCCTGCCCCTCCGCCGGACGACTCCGCCACCCCTGTTCCAGACGACGACGATAAAAAATGGTATCGCGTGAAAGCGTCTTCCGCCGTGGTGCGCGAAACCCCCAGCGCGGCTGGAAAAGCGCTCGGAACCATCATGCTGGACGACACGCTCCCCGCCTTGGACGACAGCGGCAACCCAAACTGGATACAAATCCGCCGCGTAGACGGGTTGGAAGGTTGGTGTGAAAAAAAGAATTTCTCCCTGCTGAGCGCGACCCGCCCCTCCTCCATCAAACAAAGCCTGTTTCGAGGAGTCACTTTCCTTCAAAAAGACCTGACGTCTCCCAGAAAGAATCGGATGTACGTCATAGCGATTGACCTCACAACAAGCGGGCTCGAATTTCTCGTTACTCCCTCCAAGTCTCTAAATGGAGTTATCTGCACGCGCACAACCTCAAAATTCCTCGAGGAATTCAAACTTGGCGCCGCCATTAATGGCGACGGCTACAGCTACTTGGACCCGGTGTCGTACCCCCCGTCAACTTCTTGTCCAACAGGCGGAGACCCCGTCAAGGTCAACGGCTACGCGGCTTCGCGCGGAACGGTATATTCGCCCACAAAGACGGTCCAACCCATTGTATATTTGAGCGCAAAAAATCAAATAACCGTCAACGAGACGCCAAGCAAAACGTTCAACGCCGTTTCTGGCGACCGCCTCGTCGTGCAAAAAGGAGCGGTCGTCAAAAATCTTGCCGCCTTATCCCCCGCTCCGCGCACGGCGGTTGGAATCAGCAAAAACGGGCGCTGGCTGATATGGATGGTGGTTGACGGCAGACAGCAGGGATACAGCGAAGGCGTTACCCTCGACGAGTTGGGCTCCTTGCTGTTGACTTACGGCGTATATACCGGCGTTAATATGGACGGCGGCGGCTCGTCGGCGATGGTTATCCGCGGCGTGGACGGAAAAGCCCGCATCCTTAATTCCCCAATCGACCAGAACATCCCCGGCAAAGAACGCGCGGTCGCCAATCACCTTGGGCTGCTGGTCA
>JAIWOB010000150.1 GCA_020217065.1 Chloroflexota bacterium
AGTAAAGACTCTTATCAAAAAACGCCGCAGGACATCGTCACGGAGTTTTGAAAACAAACTTCCAATTTTCTCCTTCCTGAGTGTAGGAGGAGGTAAAACCCATGACCTGATAAAAGGTCTGTCCGGGACGCAGATAGATAGGAGCGCCGGTGAGAGTCGTAAGAAGAAGCGGTTGATTCTCATCGGCGCGCCTCCAAATCGCAGGGGTGGCGTAACCGTCGCGAAAAACATAAGCGCTGCCGGAATCGACAAGGTCAATATGATAAACTTCGTCTTCCGCGTCAAACTGATTTTGGAAAGTGTGCGGGACAAATAGCACAACCACATTCGCCGCCGTTACGGGCAAACCGGTTTGCGCGTCAAAAAGAGGGGTATAGGCTTCGCTTTTTTTACCGACAATATCGTTCGCCTCTTGATAGCGGAAATATTTGCGAAAGACTGGGTCGTACTCCCAGTAGTTATAACTATATCTGGAATAGAAGGAATAAATGCGTTTAGCGGAAACCCCGCTCGGACCCGTATATTCGGCGAAAAAACCGCCGCTCAAATTGGGTTTGGAGTTATCCAATCCCGCCTTTGCGGCGCAATTTGCCCACTTGGTCGTATTGAAAAAGAAGTTGTTGTAATCGTCTCGTTTTTCCGGTCCAAATACAAACGGCGGGCAGGAGGAACTGCCAGGCACGACGAGAAAATCGTTCAGGGTGGAGTTTCTCAAATAGGAATACTCGCGCGGGTCGGCGAATTTAAACACCAAAAAGGCGTTATACATACGAGCGACATGCTCGTCAAAATATCTGCCGGAACGCACGGGCCCCACCATCGGAGAATCGTTTCCGTACATCACGGCGATAAAGCGCGTATCCCCCCATTCGATATAATATTCATAAACGATATCGGCAAGGCTTAACCCAGATTGAGGGCGGACGTAATCCGGCGCGTTCGCCACCTTAATCGCCAACGGGCGGCGCTCCAAAAGAGAAGGGTCCGCAACCGGCAGCCCAGTGAGAGGATTATAGGTATTGAGAAGACGAAATTCCGGCGCCGCTCCTCCAAGCGGCGGTAAAACAAGAATGGGGGTTGGCAAAGTTTCGCCCAAAACCTGCCTGGTTGGGTAGGGCGTATATGTTGGAGCAATTTCAACAAACGGCGGGGATTGAATTTCCAGCGCGCGGGGCTGAAAAGGCGTCGGGGACGGAAAGGAAGAAGCGGCAACGGCAACCGTCGCCGGCGCGGACGAAGATTCAACGCAAGCGTAAAGCAAAAAGACGGGTAGAATCCAAAACAAGAGGTTGATTCGAGGTTGAACTTGCATAAAAAGAATTGTACCAAAGTCAAAGAGACAAAAAAACGCGGCAATAAAACTGATACAATTAGCCACCCCATGCTTATCTTAATTTCCTGTTCTCTATTCTTCGCCGCCGCCCTAGCGCTGCTCATCCTGCAAATCGTCCAGCCCAAAGCGGGGTACGCTTGGTTTGCGGCGACGGGCGGCGCAACTCTCGCCCTGGCAAGCGTTCTTCTTTGGAAAACGCAAGCGCCGTTTGACCTGACTCTGCCCGCCTGGAAGCCGTTAAGCGTCTTTCCCACCCCCCTCCTGTTTCGCGCAGACGACAAAGCGTTTGCGCTCGCTTTGAGCGTTTCGGCTTTGACGCTGGCAATTTTGCTGACGGCAATTACCCGTTCGGCCATCGTTAACACGCTGACTTGGTCCGGCTCCCTTGCGCTCGGCGGGATGGGACTTCTGGCGGTAAGCGCCGGCAACCCGCTTACCCTGCTTTTGGTATGGAGCGCGCTTGACCTCATCGAACTAGCCATCCAATTGCCGTCGGCGCAGGGAGAAACCGGCAACGAAAAGATTGTCATTTCATTTTCCACAAGGGTCATGGGCAGCGGGCTGCTGCTCTGGGCAAATATTGTCAGCGCCGCGCAAGGAAACGTTTTCGATTTTCAATCCATCGCCCCGCAAGCCGGCATATACCTTGTCCTTGCGGCGGGATTGCGGCTAGGCGTCCTTCCGCTGCACTTGCCATACGCTTCTGAAACGTCCCTCCGTCGCGGAATTGGGACTTCGCTGCGCTTGATTTCCGCCGTCTCCAGCCTGGCGCTTTTGGCTCGCGCGCCAGCCGAAGGTTTGCAGTCTGCCTTTACGCCTTTTCTGATGGGGCTTTCCGTTTTGGCGGCTTTATATGGAGGGTGGATGTGGCTGCGAGCGCCAGACGACTTAAACGGGCGACCCTATTGGATTATCTGCCTGGCTGCCCTTGCAATTATCTCGGCGCTTAGCGGAAATCCGTTGGGAGTGGTCGCCTGGGGCTGCGCTTTGCTTTTGACTGGAGGCGCCTTGTTCCTAGCCTCGGCTCAACATGCATGGACTGAACGCGTTCTTCTCGTCGGAACGCTAAGCCTTTCTTCCGCGCCCTTTTCTCTTACCGCCAGCGCTTGGGTTGGCAATCTCGGTTTTTCCATTCCGTTTGTGATTGCGGCGCAAGCCCTTTTGATGGCTGGCTTCTTAAGGCAGGCACTGCGCGTAAACGCCCGCAGCGCGCTTGAATTGGAGGCTGGCTGGGGCGTCAGAATGTACGCCGCCGGCATTGCCCTGCTGGGATTATTCCAACTCCTGCTGGGGTTGACGGGGTGGGCGGGCGCGTTTCAAATCGGAGCATGGCTGCAAGCGCTTATCACGGCGCTTTTGACTGCCGCGGCGGTTTGGGCAACGCCTCGTCTGCGCCTGCTCAACCCTGTGCGGGCTCACTGGGTCCAAGGCTCCGCTTCCTCCAGCCTGTCCGCCGCTTACCAGGGTTTATGGCTTCTGTACCGCTTCATACGACAGGTTAGCCAGGCTGTGATTGCCGCTTTGGAAGGCGAAGGCGGCATGATGTGGACGCTCCTGCTGCTGATTCTTTTCATTTCTTTTATTACGCAAGGAAATCCATGAGATGACCCTTGAAATCCTTTCGTGGGCGGCGGTTGTCTTAATTTTGGCGACATCCGCCGTCATCCTCGCCAACCGCGATTGGCGACTCAGTTTAGGCGCGCTAACGCTCCAATACTTCGCCGCATTCTGGCTCATTACGCGTCATTTACCCTTTGTAATGGGTTCGGCAAAATTAATCACCGGCTGGATGGTTGTGGCGATTCTCGGCATGACAAAACTGGGATTATCCGCAGAAGCGGAAGAAAACGCCCCAACCTTCCTGCCGCGCGGACAATGGTTTCGCCTCATTCTCTTCGCGGCGGTCGCGCTGGCAGCCGCCGGCGCAACGCCGCGCATTGAATCGGGACTGCCCGGGCTTGGGTTGCAGGTAATAGCGGGAAGCCTGTTTCTCATCGGGGCTGGGATGATACATCTCGGCGCCGCCTCGGATATTTTCAACACCATTTTGGGATTGCTGACGATGATAGCGGGCTTTGAAGTCCTCTACGCGGCAATTGAAAGTTCGCTGCTGGTGACAGGCTTGCTGGCGGTTGCCAATCTTGGGCTGGGATTGAGCGGCGCATACCTTCTTACGGCGGGCACAGTCGCCCTTGAATCTGAGGAAACACTGTGAGCGCGCCCTTCCTTTGGATTATCGCCCCTCTCTTTGCAAGCGGTTTCATCCTGTTCTTTTTAAGAAATCGTTTCGCTTCCTTAGCGGGCGGGACGTTTTCCGCCGCCCTCTCGCTCGTCGCATTGATTTTCCCGATGGACGTCGCCCTTCTGGTCGGTCCGTTCTCGGTGAAAATCTCGCCCGCCATTCAGATTCTTGGACGCAGCCTCGCCTTCAACCCGGCGCAGGGTTCTTTAATTGCGGCAATTTACGGGCTGGCGGCTTTATGGTTCTTCGGCGTTCACGCCTCAGGCTCCGCCAATCGTTTTGTCCCACTGGGATTAATGGTTGTGGCGTTGTTGACCGCCTCAATCGCCGTGGAGCCTTTTCTGTTCGCCGCGCTCCTGATGAACATAGCCGCGATGTTGGCGCTTCCGCTCCTCGTCCCCCTTTACCAGCCGCCGGGACGCGGCGCGGTGCGTTTTCTCATTTACCAAACCATCGCCATGCCTTTCATTCTTTTTTCGGGGTGGCTGCTGGCAGGCGTGGAAGCGGGTCCCAGCGAATTCGGCGCGACCCTTCAGGCTGGCGCCGTCCTTTTGTTGGGCTTCGCCTTCCTTCTTGGGGTTTTCCCGTTGTATAACTGGATTCCGATGTTGATGGAAGAGGCGCATCCTTATGTCGCCGGTTTTCTTCTTTGGGCGCTGCCCACCTTCACTATTATTTTTGCGCTAGGTTTTTTTGACCGTTACGCCTGGCTGCGCTCCTCGCCTCAACTTTTTTCCGCCATCCAAATCAGCGGGGCGGTAATGGCGGCAAGCGGCGGACTCTTTGCGCTTCAGGAAAAACATATCGGGCGCATCCTGGGATACGCCGCCGTTGTGGAAGTCGGTCTTCTGGCGTTAGCGCTGAGCGTCAAAAGCCCGAATTTGACCGATATTGTTTTTCTGCTCCTCATCCCGCGCGGATTAGAATTAGCAATCTGGTCGCTGGCGCTTTCCATCGTCAAGCGCAGGGTTTATTCGCTGCGATTTAGCGAATTAAAGGGAATGGCGCGTAAAACCCCGCTGGCGTTTGCCGCGCTGATTCTCTCGCATCTCTCCGTTACCGGCTTTCCCCTGTTGGCTGGTTTTCCGCCGCGTCTCGCCCTATGGAGGGAACTGGCGGAGCAATCCTTGACGTTGTCGTTTTGGGTTTATTTGGGACTCATCGGTCTCTTGGCGGCGGCGATGCGAACGATGGCGGTTTTTCTCATGGCAAAAGAAAACGACACCTGGGAATGGAACGAAACCTGGACGCAGTCGGTCATGTTGGGCGTTGGAGTGATTGGACTGTTTCTGCTGGGGATGTTTCCGCAGGTCGTACAACCCTTCATCTCCGGACTGCCCGCCTTATATCAACACCTGGGTCCATAAAAACAAAGCGGAAAAAGGCGGTCATGCTATAATTTCCGCCGCCTTTTCAAAGTGAACAACGGAGAAAATATGGAATTCGAACAAATCGTCAAACGCCTTGAATGGCTGGATAAACAGCAGCGCGACAACAAGGAAACCCTTGTCGCTTTAAACGAACGTCTAACCTCCTTTGAAACGTCAATCAACGCTGTGTCTAAGCAGATTAAAACGTTGAGCAAGCAGGTTACGGAATTGTCTCCCGCCGCAAAACGGGTGGAGCAATTCGAAGCGATGATGAGCAAGCAGCGCGCGGAAATCCTCAAATTAATTGAAGAACACGACAAAGCCCACTCCCGCGCCGAGCGCGACCTTTTGAAACAACTGCAGCCTGAAATCAACGAAATCAACAAGGCGTTCGCTCAATTCAAAACGGCAACCAACGCCAGCATTCAGGAAATCAAGAAGCAGGTTAAGGAAAAGACTTTCGAACTTCAGCGTATGTCGGTCAACGTCGCCGAATTACGGGAGCAGGTTGAACAAGCCGCCCGCTCCAGCGAAGACGTTTTGCACGCGCTGAAAGCCATGGAAGAAACGCGCAAGAACGACCTGAAACATATCAGCGACATTCAGGGAGAAATTGTCGCCCTCCGCAAACGGGTGGACGAAAACCGCGACAAATACGCCGTCGCCGCCGACAATTTGCGAAACGTCGAGAATCGCTTTAACGAACTGTTCGCTTCGGAAATGGAGCGAAAGCAGGCGCAGCAAGCTTTTCTGGAACAGCAGGCAATCGCCCAACTCGACCGCGACCGCGCCTGGAAAGAATGGAAGGAAAGATACGAAGCGTTTGAAAAGGAATCGGCGGGACTGGACGAGCGTATTCAACAACTGGACGAAGCCCTGCGCAGCGCCAAGAAAGCGCAGGATTCTTACATCGAATTAAACACAAAGCTGGAGCGCCGCATCAACGAAATCACCGAAATGCAGCGGCTGGCGGAAGACCGTCTGCGGCAGGAGTGGATTAGTTTCAAGGTTGACGACCAAAAACGCTGGACAGGCTATAACCTCTCAAACGAAGAATCGCTCCGCGAAATCCGCAAAGACCTGCAAAAGATGGAGGCGCGCATTTCGCCCCTGAACGACGCCGCGCAAGTTTTACAGGACCAAATGCACCAGATTGCCGATACGACCGAAAAGGAATTGCAAGAACTCATGAATGTGGCGCATGAATGGATGACCTCGTACCAGCGCATCATGGGACACGGAAAAAAGACAAAATAATTTCATCCGTAAGGAATCTCCATGCGAGTCATCGGAACGGCAGGTCATGTAGACCACGGAAAATCCACCTTGATTGCGGCGCTGACAGGCGCGCACCCCGACCGCCTGAAGGAAGAACAAATCCGCGAAATGACCATCGAGCTGGGCTTCGGCTGGCTGACCCTGCCCAGAAGCGGAGAGGTCGGCATTGTGGATGTGCCGGGACACCGCGATTTCATTGAGAACATGCTTGCGGGCGTCGGAGGAATAGACGCCGCGCTGCTGGTCATCGCCGCCGACGAAGGCTTGATGCCCCAAACCAGGGAACATCTGGCAATCCTTGATTTGCTGCAAATTTCTAGCGGAGTCATCGTCCTCACGAAAACCGACCTCGTCCCCGACGCGGAATGGCTGGACTTGATGGAAGCGGACATCCGCAACGCCGTAAGCGAAACTGTCATGAAAGACGCGCCGATTGTGCGCGTTTCCGCAAAGACAAAAGACGGGTTAAACGACCTTCTCGCCGTTCTCGACAGAACGCTGGAAGAAAAACCTCAGCGGGCAGATTTGAACCGTCCGCGCCTGCCGATTGACCGCGTCTTCACCATGAGCGGTTTCGGAACGGTGGTCACCGGCACGCTCAGCGACGGCTGCTTCTCTCTTGGCGAAGAGGTGGAAATTCTGCCAAGCGGCAAGAAAGGCAGAATTCGCGGTCTGCAAACGCATAAGAAAAAGGAAGACAAAGCCTTGCCCGGCTCGCGGACGGCAATTAACATCTCAGGCGTAGACGCAGAATCCATACAGCGGGGCGAAGTCGTGGCGCGCCCGGGTCAATACCAGGCGGTTCGCAGGCTGGACGCCCGGCTGCGCCTGCTAAGAGACGCCTCATCCCCCATTCGCCACGGCGATGAAGTGAAATTCTTTGTTGGCGCAAGCGAGTCCATCGCCGTTTTGCGTCTCCTGGGGACGGAAGAACTCCAGCCCGGCGGCGAAGCGTGGATTCAGTTGGAGCTGCGCCATCCCGTCGTGGCGGCGCGCGGCGACAAATACATTCTGCGAAGACCCTCTCCCAGCGAAACGCTGGGCGGCGGCGTCATCGTCAACCATCAACCAAAGGGAAGATACAAACGCTTCGACCAAGCCGCGCTGAACTCGCTTGAAGCGCTGGCAAAAGGAACGTCCGCTGAAATTCTTCTCCAAGCCGCCCTATCATTCGAAGCCGCCCCAATTCGTGAAATGATAGAAAAATCGCGCCTCGAGCCTTCGGCTGCCCAAGCCGCGCTTTTAGAATTGCTCGACAACGGGCGGCTGCTCGCTCTGGAAGACGGCGCGCCAACAACGACAAGCGGCGTCCTTGCAGCCGCTCTGCCGCGCTGGAATAACCTGCGCGAAAAAATATTGCAAAGCGTTGAAACGTACCACCGGCAATTTCCGCTACGGCGCGGCATTCCGCGCGAGGAATTGAAAAGCAAATTAAAACTTCAACCCCGCATCTTCGGCGCAGTTATCCAAAAACTGACCGCCGAGGGTTCTCTTTACAGCCGCTCAATCTGGATTGCCAAACCCGAGCATAAAATCGAATTCAGCGCCGCAGACCAAGCAAAAGCGGCGGAACTCATGCGGGGCTTTGAAAGAAGCCCCCTCGCTCCGCCCAGCCTTAAAGAATGTCAAGCCCTGGCGGGAGAGGAAATCGTCAACGCCTTATTGGAATTGGGCGAATTGACGGCAGTCTCGCAAGACGCGCTCTTCCGCACGACAGATTATCGCGCCATGCTGGAAAAAGTGCAGGCGGTCATCCGCGCAAAAGGAGACATTACCCTCGCGGAAGCCCGCGACGCCCTGCAAACGACGCGAAAATACGCGCAGGCTCTACTGGAACACATGGACGCCGTCGGAATCACCGTTCGAATTGGAGATTCGCGCAAACTAAAAGCGTGAGACCTCGATGAGCCGCTTTTGGAAAAACTTTTTTGCGTCCCCTGTTTTTGAAGAAGAAGAACGAACGCGGCAGGCGTTTTTTCTCAACGTTATCGCCTGGGCGCTTTTCCTGGTCCCGCCGGTTTACTTTTTATACGTCGCCGCAATGATACCGGCCGATTTTTCCCGCGCCCTGGCGCAGGCGGCGGCGGCGGAAAGCGTCACGCTTTTCATCCTTTTGTTGACCCGGGCAAGGCAAATACGCGCTGCGACTCTCGTTCTCGTTGGCGGGCTATGGCTCTTTTTTACGGCTTCCGCCGTCACTGGAGCGGGCGTGCGCGGAGAATCTTACCTGCTCGGATACCCGCTCGCCATCATGATTGCGGGCATTCTCAAGAACCGCCGCGTCGCAATAGGCGTCACCGTTCTTTCCCTATTAACGGGATTGGGAATGGCGTACGCCGAAACGCGCGGATTATTTACCCCTGCCCACGTCAGCGCGCCGCTGGTTACCTGGATTATCAGTTTGGTCATCTTTCCGCTGACAATGATTCTGCAAACGCTCGCCGCCCGCGTCATCCACGACGCCCTGCGGCGCGCGCGGGAGAGCGAGGAACGATATAAATTAATCTCCGGGGTCATTTCCGATTACACCTTCGCCGCCGACGTGGGAAAAGACGGCAGCCTAAATCTCGTATGGACTGCGGGCGCTTTTGAAAAAATCACCGGCTACACTTTAGAAGAATATGTCGCCGCCGGCGGCTGGCGGGCGCGTCTGCATCCGGACGATGTAGAAAAAGACGCGCAGGATATGGAAAAATTACGTCGCGGAGAAAGCGTCGTCAATTCCGAGATTCGGACCTTTTCCAAAAACGGCGAAACGCGCTGGAATCGTATTTTCGCCCATCCCGTCTGGGATGAACGCGAAAACCGTCTGGCGCGAATCGTGGGCGCCGCGCAAGATATCAGCGCTCAGAAAAAGTCCGAAGAAATTCTCAAGGAAACCCTGCTGCGGCAGACCGCCATCCTCAACGGCATTCCCGATATGGCATGGATGAAAGACAAGGAAGGAAGATACATCGCCGTCAACGAGCAATTTATACGCGCGGCGGGAAAGCCTCCTGAAGAAATCGTTGGAAAGACGGACTTCGAAATTTGGGAAAAGGAATTCGCCAACGCTTACCGCCGCGACGATTTAGACGTAACGCTAAACGCAAAACCAAAACGCATCGAGGAACTCCAGCAAGAAGCAAGCGGAAGGCAGTATTGGGTGGAGACCTTCAAAACCCCCATCGTCAACGAAGCGGGAGAAGTCACCGGCACAGTAGGCATCGCCCGCGAAATCACGGAGCGCAAGAAAGCCGAAATGGAGCGCGAAGCCCTGATACGGGAGCTGGAAACCAAGAACGCCGAACTTGAAAGATACACCTACACCGTCTCGCACGACCTTAAATCTCCGCTGGTGACCATACGCGGCTTCCTGGGATATTTGGAAAAAGAAATCCTCGCCGGCGATATGGAAAAAGCAAAAAAGGATATCCGCCGTATCGAAGAAGCGACGAAGAAAATGCAGGCTCTGCTAAACGACTTATTGGAGCTTTCACGCATCGGGCGTTTGATGAACCAGCCGGCTGAAGCGCTTTTCACCGATATCGCCAGGGAAGCCGTGGAATTGCTGCAAGGGCAAATCGAACTTCATAAAGCCTGCATCGAAATTATCGATTCGCCGGTCAAGGTTATCGGCGACCGCGTTCGGCTGACCGAAGTCGTCCAAAACCTTGTGGACAACGCGGTCAAATTCATGGGAGACCAGCCCAGCCCCAAGGTGACAATCGGCGTTCAGGAAAACGAAGGCGGCGAAACGGTATTTTTTGTCCGCGATAACGGGATGGGCATCGAACC
>JAIWOB010000062.1 GCA_020217065.1 Chloroflexota bacterium
TTCACCCGCAATCCCTCCACCGGCGAGAAGCTGATGATGGGCGAGTACCTGCTCAACGCGCAAGGCGAGGATGTCGTCGCTGGAATCCGCAACGCCGACCCCATCATCCATCTCAAAGACCAGATGCCCGCCGCCTATAAGCAGTTCATGGACATCACCGCCAAACTCGAAAAGCACTACCGCGATATGCAGGATGTGGAGTTCACCATCGAGCGCGGCAAATTGTGGATGCTCCAGACCCGCGTGGGCAAGCGCACCGCCAAAGCCGCCGTCAAGATGGCTGTGGATATGGCGAATGAAAAACTCATCACCCGCGAAGAAGCCGTCAAGCGCGTCACGCCCGAACAAGTGGACGCCCTGCTTCATCCGCAGTACGACCCTGCCGCCGTTGAACAGGCGGAAAAGGAAGGCAAGTTCCTCGCCAAAGGCGTGAACGCCTCTCCCGGCGCGGCGGTTGGTCAGGTGTACTTCGACGCCGACACCACTGAAAAGATGGCGAAGGAACACGGTCAGAAGACTCTCATGGTCCGCCCCTTCACCAAGCCCGACGACGTTCACGGCATGATTGCCGCCCAGGGCGTGCTGACCAGCGAAGGCGGCGCAACCTCTCACGCGGCGGTTGTCGCCCGCCAGTTCGGCATCCCCTGCGTGGTCGGCGCTTCCGCCATCAAGATTGACCTCGAAAAACGCGAAATGCAGGTCGGCGACAAAGTTGTCAAGGAAGGCGAATGGATTTCCGTTGACGGCACCACCGGCAAGGTCTTCATTGGTCAAATCCCGATGACCACCCCCTCGCTCGAAGAGCAGACCGAACTGATGACCCTCCTCCAGTGGGCGGATGAAATCTCCTCCCGCAAGGGCATCCGCGTGGATTCCAACGGCAAGCCGATGCGCGGCTTGCAGGTTTGGGCGAACGCCGATTATCCGAAAGACGCGCGGCGCGCCCGCTCCTACGGCGCTGTGGGCATCGGTCTCTGCCGCACGGAGCATATGTTCTTTGAGCCGGAGCGCCTGCCCATCGTTCAGCGTATGATTCTCGCCGAAACGTCCGAAGAGCGCACCGCCGCCTTGAACGAGCTCCTGCCTTCCCAGCGCGCGGATTTCGACGGCTTGTTCGAGGCGATGGACGGCTATCCCGTCATCATCCGTTTGATTGACCCGCCGCTCCATGAGTTCATGCCCGATGAAGAAAAACTCCTGCGCGAAGTGATTGAAATGCAGGTGAAAGGTCAAACTGAAGGCTTGAAGGAAAAGGAGAACCTGCTTGAAGCCGTCAAGGGAATGCACGAATCCAACCCGATGATGGGTCTGCGCGGCGTCCGTTTGAGCATTGTCATGCCCGAAATTGTGGAAATGCAAGTGCGCGCGATTATGGAAGCCGCCGCCGATTGCACCCTGCGCGGCGTGGTCGCCAAGCCCGAAGTGATGATTCCGCTGACCGGCACGGTGAAGGAATTGGAATGGATTCAGCCGCGCCTTGAGCGCATCGCCGCCGCCGTCATGGCTGAGAAGAACGTCAAGTTCGAATACAAGTTCGGCACGATGATTGAAATTCCGCGCGCAGCCGTCACCGCCGGCGAAATCGCCCAGAAGGCGGAGTTCTTCTCCTTCGGCACCAACGACCTGACCCAGATGACCTACGGCTACTCCCGCGACGACGCCGAGCGCAACTTCCTGATAACCTACCAGGAGCAGGGCATTCTCGAAAAGAATCCCTTCCAGACGATTGACCGCGCCGGCGTCGGCAAGTTGATGCAATGGGCAATCCAGGAAGGACGCAAGACCCGCCCGAATCTTGAAGTGGGCATCTGCGGCGAACACGGCGGCGACCCGAATTCCGTGGAGTGGTGTTTCCTGATTGGCAACAACTACGTTTCCTGCTCGCCCTTCCGCGTGCCGATTGCCCGCCTTGCGGCTGCTCATGCGGCGCTCGACCATGCCGTCAAGCCCGCACCCAAGGCTGCGGCTGTCAAAAAGCCCGCTGCGGCATCGTCTTCGAAGGGTAAGAAAGTCGTCAAGAAAGTTGCAAAGAAAGCGGTCAAGAAGACTGCGAAGAAGAAGTAGTCAGTAATCGGCTTGCAGCGTAGACCTCCGGCGAGAGCCGGGGGTCTGTTTTTTTCGCGGAGAATTTCGTCCTGTTTTATTTTGCGTCGAGATAAGCGGCGCTACACAAATTTTTGAAACGCGCGATTCCCCAACAGCCTGCCGCGTCGGGTCAGGCGGTAGCTTTCCCCGTTTTGTTCAAGCAGCCCGTCGCGGATTAATTCCCCGATTTCTTTGGGAAAAACCTCCAGCAGCCCGCGCCCGAAGCGGGATTTGAAGTCCGCGTTCGAAACGCCCGCCTCCGTCAAGCGCAGGTTGTTAATCATGTAATCGGAAATGTCGTCTTGCTCCGTCTGCTTGTGTTTGTTTACGACGGTGGGGGAGAGGGGAAAATGGGCAATTGGAAATTGCAAATTGACAAGCCGTTCAATATAGGTTTTGATTCGCAGGACATTCGAATATCTGTACCCGTTGGCGTAGCCGTGCGCGCCCGCGCCGAAGCCGAGATAGGGGAGAGAGCGCCAGTATTGCAGGTTGTGACGGCACATGAATTCTGAATTCTGAATTTTGAATTCTGAATTTGCTTTCGCCCAATTGGAGATTTCGTACTGTGTGTAGCCAGATTTGGAAAGATAATCCATCGCCCATTCGTACATTTCGGCGGCAAGGTCGGGGTCGGGGATGGGCAGCAGCCCTTTGTTTGCCCACCTGCCAAACGGAGTCCCATGCTCCAGAGTCAGCGCGTAGGCGGAGATGTGTTCGGGGCGCAGGTCCAATGCGCGCGCGAGGGTCGTCTTCCACGAGGCGAGAGTCTGCTGCGGCAAGCCGTAAATCAGGTCGAGGTTGAGATTGTCGAAGCCCGCTTTTCTCGCGTCCGCCACGGATTGGATGACGGCGAAAAAATCGTGGACGCGCTCCAACATCCGCAGTTCTTCGGTATTCGCGGACTGAACTCCGAGGCTGACGCGGTTGATTCCCGTCTCGCGCAGCCGTTTCAACTGTTCCGCGTTCACCGTGCCGGGGTTGGCTTCGATGGTGATTTCAACGTCGGGCGCGAAGGCAAAGAATTTGCGGAGAGTCTTGAGTATCGAGTCGAATTGCTCCGGCGCGAGCAGCGAGGGAGTCCCTCCGCCGAAGAAGACGGTTTTTATGGTCGGACAGTCGGATGGCCGGATAGTCTGATAGTCGGATAGTCTGATAGTCGGGTGGTCGGATAGGACGAGTTCGATTTCCCGTAAGAGCGCGTTTACGTAGGCGGGTATCAGCGCTTCCTGACCGGCGTAGGTATTAAAGTCGCAATACGCGCAGCGATGTTTGCAGAAGGGGATGTGTATGTAAACGGATACGGGGGACGGGAAATGAGACATGTCCGCCGTTTACATCCCCTGCGATTTGACCAGCTCCACGCCGAGCGCGGCGAGTTCTTCCGCTTCGTCCGGGTTGAGCATGGCGGGCGCGGCGAGGTAAACGCCCCGCGGGCTGAACAATACGACGAGTTGGGAGAAGCCCGTCCCCGATTGAAACTGCTTGAGCGGATGACGCTCGCCCCAGTTCGCCAGCGGATTTTGCGTCCAGGGGTTGAGAATCCGCCGCGCTTCCGCCGGGTCGTTGGTGAACGCCATGAAATGTTTTGCCAGCGCGGGGGAGAGTGCTTCGTAGCCCTGCGCTTTGTCCCTGCCCGGCGTGTCTTCTTCCGAAAAGCCGTAGAGCGAAAGGGATTGACGGAAGAGCATGTTCGAGAGGGGAGCCAAAAACCCGCCCGTAGATTGTCCCTCCGCTTTTTGGGCAAGGTAGAGAAAGCCGCCCTGAGTCTTGAAATTGGGGGAGAACCAGCGCGTCGCGGGCGAAGTCCCAATCCCGATGGGCTGCAATTCCCAGCGGACTCCGTCGGTCTCGCGCGGTTCGGCGGCGCCCATTTGCTCCAGTTGCGCTTGCGCCGCCATCGCCCCGATTTTCGGCGCGGCGCGGAAGACGCCCTGCGGGGTCGCGTCGAAGGCTTCGGGCAGCCCGATGAAGGCGCGCAGTTCGCCCGCGATTTTTTGTTTGCGGAAAGAGCCGCTGGAATAGAAGGAACGGAAGGGGACTTGTCCGCCGTCTTTTAAGTCCGCCACCACGCGATAAGTCGCGCTTGTGCTTCCGCTGTCCGTGTCCCGCGAAATGTGGCTTTCCACGCGGATGGTTTGAATCTCGTCGAAGCGGATTTCCTTTGTGGAGTGAAAGAGCAGGGAGCGGTAATCGAGCGTGAGCAGCCGGGCGGATTTGTCCGCCGTGATGGTCAGGGCGTAGTTAAGCGTCAGCAGCAGCGCCCCCGCGACGAGGGCGGCGACGGCGCCATACCAATAAGGCGAAGAGAAGTTGAAGACGAGACGGTACGCGCCGTAGCCCAGCGCCGCTAAGCCGGTCAGCCAGCCGAGGTAGGGATAATCGCGGATTTTGAGTTCGTTTTCCATGAGCGGCCTCCCTTCAAAGGACCGTTGACCTCGAAACGCCCAAATCGTTTCGCATTGTATCACATCGCAAATTCACCATTAAACCGGGCAAGAAGGCTGAATTGCGCGACGGCGGGAGATAAATCTTTTTTGAAACACGGAGACACAGAGTTGAGCGGGCGATTTATCGCCGCGGAAGCCCGCGCCCGCAAACCTCCAATCTCCAATTGCCAAGGCGAAAAAGTAGTTATAATAAAGCCGTATTCAAATCTCAATGCTTTGGAACGGCAAATGCCAACCGCATTAAAAATCGGCCCTTATCGCTTTTATTTTTACTCTTACGATTGCGTCGAGCCGCGTCACATGCACGTTGACCGCGAGGGCATGAGCGCGAAAATCTGGCTTGACCCCGTCGTATCCCTGGCGGAAAATCACGGATACAGCCGCAGGGAGTTGCGCGAAATCGAAAGAATTGCAACGGAAAATTTGGAGAAGCTGAGAAATGAATGGGACAACTTCTGTAGCGGTAACGATTAGCCTGCCGAGGGTTGTCAACGTCTCTGTGACGGACGACACCTTATCGGTGGATTTGGAAGACGGGCGGACGGTGTCCATCCCGATTGGCTGGTATCCGCGCCTCGCGCATGGGACTCCCGCCGAGCGCGCCAATGTCCAGATTGCAGGGGCAGGGTTCGGACTTCACTGGCCCGATTTGGATGAAGATATTGGCGTGGAAGGAATTTTGCTCGGCAGGCGTTCCGCCGAAAGCCCGCAATCGTTCGAGAAATGGCTGCGGGCGAGGAAGTAAGACGAAAAGACCCTAAAGGCTCGCAAACCTTTAGGGTCTGATATTTATTCAACGCCCTCCACCGCCTTTCGGACTTCTTTCAAGATTCCGTCTTTGTCGCATTTCGCCAGCTCGTCAAACAACCGCAGAACTGACTTGACCACCCCCGCGTGCGGGGCGATTTTGCGCGCTTTTTTGAAGGTCTTTATCCCATCCTGTGCCAGACCTGACAGGTTTTCGCCCCTTGGCTCCTCGCCCGTAAGACTCTCCGTAAAACCTGTCAGGTCTTTATCCAATCCCCAATTACCAACAACCCTGAAATTGCCAGCCCCTTCGCGTCCAGCGCGTCGTAATCATCCTCCGTCTTGGCGAGAATCTCATCCGCTTGCGCGATGGCGCGGGTGAAGGCGGAACGCGCAAGACCCGTCAGGTTTTCACCGCGAGACTCCCCGCCCGCAGGACTCTCCGTAAAACCTGACGGGTCTCCTGCCATACGAAGCAGGATGATTCCATGCAGGACGGAGATTGCCGAGGCGGTTGCCTTCGCCGCGTCGGTCGCCGATTTCACGGGAGGCGCAAATCGCGCTTGTCGTACCGAACGGCGATGGACGGGTTGCCGCCCGTCAATTTTTCGGCGAATTTGCGGATGAACTCCAGCCCGTCCGCGGTGGAATAACTATGGTTCGCGGGCAGGGGGAAGCGTCTCGTTTTATCTCTGCGGTGTTACAATGAAAGCAAGAGGCGCCGCGATGAACAGAATTTCCGTTTTCCTGGCTCTTGTCTTTTCCTTGATGGTCAACGACCTGACCCCGCTCCCGTCTAACGCTCCTTTGTCCGCCGTCCCCAAAGAAGCGGTTGTCTTTTCAAAAATCGAACTGACGCCGAACATCGAGACTATGGGCGTAATTGTAAGCGGCAAGAATTTGCCGAAAACCGCCGCCTTAATGTACCGCCGCGACGGCGAAATTGCCTGGCGGACGGGGCATCCGATGGTGAGGATTGAAGACGGACGCCTGGCTGGCAGTTTGTTCGGTCTTTCTCCCTCTTCCTCTTACAGCGTTAAAGTCTCCGACGGCGCGGCGGAAATCAGCGCTTCGGCGGTCACCCAGGCGGATGAACTCGAATTTCAGCCCGCCGTCACGTTGTATGTGGATGACGACGCCGCTGCGGGGGGGAATGGCTCGCGGGCAAAACCCTTTCGCACCATTCAGGAGGCAGTCAACCGCGCCGTCGCCGGTACGCGGGTGTTGGTCGCCGATGGGATATATCGTGAGAATGTGACGTTTCCCGTTTCGGGAACGGACGGCAGATGGATTCAAGTCAAGGCGGAGGGCGGCGGCGCAATTCTCGACGGCTCGGTCAACCTGCCCGCGAAAGCATGGAAACCCTACGGCGCAAAAACGAATCTGTGGTTTGCCGCGCTCTCGAAGCCTATTCAATATCTGGCGCGCAATGGGCTGCGCTTTTACATGTACGATAACATGAAGGGCTTGACCGACGCGGTCGGGCATAATAAAGTTCCAATGGCGGAAGGCTGGTATATGGAGCCGAAAGGCGCCCGCCTCTATGTCCGCACCCGCGAAAACCCAGCCAATTATTCGTGGCAGGCGCCGCTGTTGAATCACGCTTTTGACGTCAATGGACGCAGTTGGATTTGGATTGAAGGGTTTGAAATTCGTTATTACGGCGCGAAGGACGGCTGCGGTATTTGCGTGAAGAATTCTTCGCATGTGGCGATTCGCCGTAACAAGATTCACCATGTGCAGTTGGGAATCTTCGTCAATTGGAACGGCTCCGACGCGCGCGGCAACGACGCGCGCATCGAATACAATGAAATTTACGACCCGCCGGTCAATGAGTGGGCTTGGAAGGCGGTTAAAGGTTCTTCCATGGAGGGGACGGCGATTGTCATTCGCGGACACAGCGGGGCGATTGTGCGCGGAAACGAATTGCATCATATCTTCAATGGCGTTTATACGGGGTCGTCCGCCGACTTGGAAAACGCCGCCATCGCTTTCGACGTTGACGTTTACGATAATTTCATCCATCACATCGGCGACGACGCTCTTGAACCCGAAGGCGCCTGCGTCAACCATCGTTTCCGCAACAACGTGATTAGCGATTCCCTGGTGGGGGTTTCGCTGGCGCCGGTGACGCGCGGACCGGTCTGGGTGTTGCGGTCGTTGATTACCAATTACTCCGGCACAAGTTTTAAATGGGATTTAAACTCCAGGGGCGCGGTCTTTATCTATCACAATACGAGTTGGACCGACGCCGCGGGTTTGAACGCAATGAGTATGCTCCGCCCGGTTCATAATTCGGTGATGCGGAATAATATCTTTCAGGGCAATGAGTTTGCCTTTGAAGCCGCTTTTACCGGCGCGTCCGGGCATGACTGGGACTATGACAACTGGCGCACCGCTCGTTTCCCCGGCGTTCCCCGCTTTAAGTGGGAGGCGAAGCCGTATAACACGATTTCCGACTTATGCGCTGCGACCCGCCTTGAATGCAATGGATTGGAAGACCCGCCGGGGTTTGTCAACCCGCAGGGCGGCGATTTCCGCCTGCTTTCTTCCAGCCCGAACATAGACCGCGGCGTCGTCTTGCCCGGCGTCAACGACGACTTTAGCGGCTCTGCGCCGGATATCGGAGCTTACGAATCGGAGTTTGACCGTTTCCCTGTGGCGCTCTCCGTCGCTCTCAACGATATTCTTCCGACCGGCGCGCAAAATGTGGAGTTTGAAGTCGTATTTTCCGAACCTGTCAGCGGAGTGGACGAAGGGGATTTCGAAGCGGCGGCGGAAGGGAGCCTGAGCGGCGCGTTCATAAAGTCCGTGACGGGAGAGGGAGCCGTTTACCGGGTGACGGTTGACACCGGCAGCGGGGACGGCTCTCTGGGTTTGCAAATCAAGGACGACGACAGCATTCTCGACTCGGCGGGAAACCCGCTGGGCGGAACAGGGACGGAGAACGGCGGCTTTCTTTCGCGCAGTCAATACCTGATTCTCAAATCCGCCCCCATTAAATTTGCGACCGCAAACTTTACTTCCAACGGCGCGTTCGACGGCTGGGTTATCGAATCCGGTGAGGAAAGCGGCCGCGGCGGCGGATTTAACTCCGTCTCTCCCACGTTTTACCTTGGCGATAACGCCGAAGACCGGCAATTTCGCGCCATTCTTGATTTCAATACCGCGCCTCTGCCCGATAACGCCATCGTCGTCGGCGCTCTGCTGAAAATCAAAAAACTAAGCGTTACGGGGACAAACCCGTTTCTCACGCATCGAAATATACAAGTGGATATCGGCGGAGGAATATTTGGACTGCCCGCCTTGCAGGAGGCGGACTTTGAATCCGCCGCCGGCATGGACTTGGCGGGCGTAATTTTCGACGCCCCGCAGGAGAATTGGTATTCCGCAGCGCTGGAGCGCGCCGCCCTGCAATTGATTAACCTCCAAGGTCCAACTCAAGTGCGCCTGCGCTTTCAAACGGACGACAACGACAATCTAAGCGCCGACACCGTCAAATTCCATAGCGGAGACAGCCGCCTGCCCGGCGACCGTCCCCTTTTGCAGGTTGAATATTACGCGCCTTAAACGAGCCGCCGCAAAGCCGCCCTATGAAATATGCAAGTCGGACTTTTGAACCCGGCTGCCGACTTTTATCACCCGCCGCCAGCGGCTGACGTCGTTGAGCGAAATCCAGCGCCTTTCCTCGGTGCGGTAGAACCAGTCCTTGTCCTGCTGGAAGTACACCAGCGCGTTGGTCGATTCCCAAATATTCAAGATTTCGTTGCCGTGCGCGTGCGTGTCGTCGAAATCGGTGGTGGCGCGCTGTCCCATCTCGCTGTAGAGTTCGTTCAGTTCCAGTAAGAGGGAATTAATTTCCGGCTCCAGGCGGTTTACCTTCAACCCAATGCGTTTGGCTTCTTCATATAGAATGGGGTAGCCGTGCGAGGGATATTTGGCGTTCAGGGTGTTGGCAATCTTTTCCGCTTCGCCGTCGTCTTTGATGTGATAGGCGAGCAGTTCCTTGCACAGCATAATCGAAAGCGATTCGGCGCGGTCCACCGCCCCGATGACCAGCGGATGCACGTGTTGAAAAAGTTCCTTGTAGGGGTTTTGCCGCGATTCGCCGTTTTGAGCCTGCCACAAACGCACAACGCGGGTCAACTCATCCAAACTTACGCTGACGCGGTCGTTGTCGCGGTCCAAAGGGGAGAGGGCGTGAGTCAACGAGGTGTCCACCGGCGTCAGGTACGCCATCGGTCCCATCTGAATTTGATTTGCGCCGAGGGTAATCATTGTGGCGGCGGAGGCGCATTCGAGGGGAATGACGGCGATGATTTCGTTGCAGTACTGGCGCAAGAGATTGACGATGCGCAGCGACGCCTGCCCGTTTCCGCCGCTGGATTTGATGAACAGATAAATCTTGTCTTGAACCCCGATGTTTTCCAGCACTTCGTAGAGGGCGAGAACGTCGTCATGGCACACGCTTCCGCGCGGGTTATTAAAATAGGCGACCAGGGTGCCGCCCAGCGTTTTGTTCGCCCGCTCAATCAGCGCCTGAGTCTTGTCGAACAGGATAGGGGGTTGTTTTTCCTTCTTTTTTGTCGTTTTTTCCGGCATGTTTTTTTCTCCTTACCCAAAAAATTTTAAGCGGCAAAGCCGGCCCTTTGGTTCTTCGTTTATATTTTCGACCAAACCCACCCCGCCGTAAAACCAAGCAGTTCTCCCGCAAACAG
>JAIWOB010000063.1 GCA_020217065.1 Chloroflexota bacterium
GAAAACGATGAGTCCCATAAGACCGCTGGAGGCAATCCATTGCGGAACGCCAAAAAAGCCGAAGGCAAGCAAATTGTAGGCGGAGAGTCCGCCTAATGCAATTCCCAGCGCCCAGCGCGCGGCGGCGCGCGCTCCGGCGAAGCGCCCGCCGGCGCCATAACCGCTAACGACGCCGAAAGCGATGAAAAGCATCGAAAATCCCCACGTCAGAAAACGCGGATACCCTTGGAAATAGCCTCGTTCGTTTTCTTCGGACGCTTCGGGCGCCTGTTGGGTCGGTTCGACGGACGCCGTCGTTTCGGGAACAACCAGGGTGACGGCTACCGCGCCGGACTGGGACACGTCCAACTGCAGAACTTCCGAAACGACGGCTGGTTCGCTTGTCACTTTGATTTCGAGCAATCCGGGCTTGTCGAGACCGAACGCGGCGCGCGCCACGCCTTGAGCGGTTACGGCATCCACTTGTTTCAGGATTCCCCCGCTTTCGCCGGTCAGCAGCACCGAGAATTGCACTACTGTCCCGTCTGGGACGGGATGGCTGTTATGGTCCATAATGACGCCGGTGCGGACCGCGATGGTATCTCCAATGCGAAAGAGAGGAATTGGCGTTGGCTCGGGCGTCCCCAAAGGGTTGGCGGATTCGGGCGGGGGAGAGATGTCTAGGAAGAGCGGGATAACCTGCGTTGGGTCTGGCGACATGACCGAAATCAGGTCGTAGCCGACAGCGGGAATCGAAACGGGCGAAGCTCCGTTTGGCGAGAGTTCTTGAAAAAGGATTCGCGCGGCAACGTCCACAAATTGGGGTTGTTTGCTGTAAAGCGCGTAATAGGCGCTAATCTTTGAAATGGTCGTGGTGTCGAAATAATAGGGCGCGCCAAAAGAAAACAGGACGATATTTTTCCCGTGCAGCAAGTCTGGACGTTCGCGCAGGAAACGGCTGATGAGGGCGGGTTGTCCTTGCGACGAGCCGGTCAAGGAAATGACCGCCCATTTGGCGGATTTGATGTCCTCTTCTATGTAGGGGGCGTCTTGCGCGTCCAACAGCGTTTGGAGAGTTTGAAGGGAGTGCGACGAGAGGCGGAAATTCGCGGTTTGATTGCCGCTTTGCGGTCCGTAGAGTTGAAGGATGGTTTGCTGCAAGGCGTCCACCGCCAGCCCCGGCGTTTCAGGACAAGAGGAACACTGCCGGAAGCCGGCGGTGTCGGTGATAAAGACCATCCCTTCGTTTGACTGGGGCGGAAGCGGCATGAGGGCGGCGAGTTCCTGTTTATCGGGGCTGATGAGAGTCGCCGCGCTGCGCGCCACATTGAACGCGACGTCGGTGGTCAACCCGATTTCTTCCAACAGGCTGTCTGGGGTCAGGACGTTGGAAATGGTCAAGTTTCCGTATAAGCCCAATTTCGAGGCGAGAATGCGCGCTGCGGCGGCGTCTACCCGCTGGGCGAAGGCGGGGTCTTCCTTGTATTTTTGGACGAAAAATTCAATCACGCGGGCGGTGGCGGTGTAAACGTCTGGCAAGTCCTTTGAGGTGAGGTTGCCAAGATAGAGCATGTCGTTGCCAGCCAGGAAAGCGTCGCGCGCGGCAATGCGGGCGGAGAATTGCACGCCGCCGGTAGCGTAAAATTCACTGACGGCGCGCGTGCCTAAATTGTCGCTGATAATCAACCCGCCCGCCGACTGCCAGCCTGAAAATTGAGGCAGGGAAAGAATCTGATTCAGCGCCTGCGCGTCGAAACTGATGGGGCGGGTGGTGGCGCGGATGTTGCCCTGAAAGCCCTGATAGCGAATATGAGAAACCAGCAAACCGTCCGCCGCCGCTTCGGGGGAAGGCGCGTTGCCGGTCACGGCGAAAAACGGGGCGAGCTCGATTTGTTTCAACTGTTCAAGGGATTTTCGGACTGTTGAGACTTCCTCTTCGGGCAGGCGGTCCGAACCGCCGACGCCGGGAAAATGCTTTGCAATCACCCGCAGTTGACCGCCGCTGCCGCGATGCAGGCCGGCGATATAGGCGCGCCCCATTTCTCCAACCCAAAAGGGGTCGCCGCCAAAGACCCGCGTGCCGAGGTCGCCGCCGGAGGCGGAGGGATTTTCCAGGACGTCGAGGGAAGGTCCGAAATATAAATTGACGCCCAGGGCCGCCAGCTCGCGTCCGCGCGTCTCGCCCACGCGGCGGGCAAGCGCGGTGTCCCAGGTTGCGCCGACAGCCATTTGACTTGGCAGGGGGCTGAGTCCGCTCAAAATTTGGTCGGTTGGATATCCGTTTCCTTCCTGGGCAATGCCGATGAAGAGCGGCGCGTACACAAAATTTGTCCCCATCTCTCCCGCTTCGCCGCTGACCGAATTTCTGGATACGTCCCATTCAATTTGCTGGATGGCGTTGATGAGGGCGTGCGCCTGCCGAACGGTGTCGGGCGCGGCGGCGAAATTATCGTTCTCCGCCAGCAGTACCACCCCGCCGACATGATATTGGGTGATGAGTTTATAAATTTCTGAAGCGGCTCCGGTGTCTGTTCCCTTGAACGTGACGAGGAATAATTGTCCCACCCGTTCTTCCGGAGTCATGGCGTTCAAAACCTCGGCCGCCGCGGGGTAAGGCGTGGGCGTTTGCGCGCGCGCGGGAGCCGCGGCAGGCAGACAAATCAAAATAACGAAGAGGAATGCGCGCAGCGATTTCATTACGTGTCCGTTATAACACAAGTTTGGATTTGAGGGCTGCAAAAACGAAAAAAACAGACGCCGCCCGCTGAACGACGCCTTATTGAAATTTTCCGCCGTTTTGCGGAACGATTTCATCCGCTCCTTCCCAGCGCGCGCGCAGCCATCGCCGGGTCGTCAGTGATAACGCCGTCCGCGCCCCAATGACTCAGGCGGAGAATCTCCTCCGGCGCGTTGACCGTCCAGACGTGGACGCGGCGTTTCACGCGGTGCGCGCGTTGAATCTGTTCGCGGCTGACGTCGGTAATATGCGGGTGCAGCGCTTGATAATCGCCGAACATGAAGCCAAAGGAACGCGCCCACGCCCCAGCCAGTCCGGGCAGAGCCAGCAGGGCGCGGGGGACCTCGGGCAAAATCTGCGCGGCGCTTTTCAGGTTGGACGGCAGGAAAGAAGAGAAGAGAATCTGGTCTTGATTGTTGCGCCGTTTGATTAAATCGCAGACTTTCAAAACGAGATTGTCGCGCGGGGTAAACAGATTTTTCAATTCGATGTTGATGAGTTTATCCCTGCCGACGGTTTCAAAAACCTCTTCGAGCAGAGGAACTTGGACGCCGCTGAACTTTTCGTTGAACCATTTTCCGGCGTCCAGCCTGCGGATGGCTTCCAGCGTCAAAGAGGAGACGTTTCCTTTGCCGTTGGTGGTGCGCTCCACGCTCGAATCGTGAAACGCCACCACATGACCGTCGGCGGTGAGTTTAACGTCCAGCTCAACGCCGTCCGCGCCTTTTTGGATGGCTTGCTCGAAGGCTGGGAGGGTGTTTTCTGGCGCGTGAAGTTTATCGCCGCGATGCGCCAAAATAATGGGACGGGGAAATTCTTCAATCATCAAATTCAGACTCTGGATATTTGCTTTGGAAAACCGCTCTGTCGCAGAGGTTGAAGCCCGCGCGACTCCGCGTTAAAAATTTGTCTTTGCGGACCGCCTTGCGGCAGAGCGATGAACGTCATCCGCCGATTGCCGCCTTGATAATCAGCGTATAGCCCGCTTTTTCAAACGCCGCGGCAACCTTATCCTGAAGGTCTTTGCCCGGCGTCAGGGCAATCATGTAACCGCCTCTGCCGCCGCCGGTGACCTTCGCGCCGAGCGCGCCGTTTTCGAGCGCCACCTTGCAGAGATAGTCCAAAATTTCGTGAGACATATCCATCTGAATCAGGAGGTTATGGTTTTCGGTCATGAGCCTGCCCACATGAGGCAAGTCGCCGGCTTCGAGCGCCTTTTTCATCTCCGCGCCCTGGGCGATGATGGTGTCGAGCCGCGAACGGAAGAGCGCGGCGTTTTCCTTCTTTTGGATTTCGATGAACTCGTCCAGCGCGGCGGTGTTGGCGGTGATGCCGCTGTTGCACAATACGATTTCAAAGGGCTGGGGCGTTTTGATTCTCTCGAAATTCTGCTTGCCGTTTTCCAGCCAGAAGCGCAGCAGCCCGCCGTAAGTCGAAGCGGTGTTGTCCACGCCGCTGGCGACGCCGTGATAAGGGAACTCGCCCTGCCAGGCGACGTGATTAATTTGCTCAATGGTGTAGCCCATCTTGAATTCGTCGTTCAGGGCGCGGGCAAGCGAAACGCAGCTGGCGGCGCTGGCGCCCACCCCGCTGCCGGCGAGCAGGTCCCCGCTGACGGTAATCTTGATGGGATTCTTTTTGGCGTCGAAGTTCATCGCTTCGAGGATTTTGTTGATGGAAGCGACCTGCTGTTCCTTTTTCTTTTCCTTGTAGCCCGGCGCTTCGATGCGGTTGTCTTCCAAAACCCAGCCTTCGCCTTCGATGCGCTCGACTGTCGTCGCCGTCTGGTAGGGAATCGCCGAGACAATCGCCGGAACTTCGTCCAGCACAAATTGGTCTCCAATCAAAATCGTCTTGCCAAAGCCAGTTCCTTGACCCATTTCACTTATTCTCCTTGTAGAATTTTTTCCATCTCTTCGATGAGTTGTTCTTCTTTACCGACGGCGACTGTGGTGGCGGCGGTCAGGGTATGACAGGCGTCGGAGAAGCCGCCCAGCCTGCCCGTCGCTTCGGGCAGGAAAGTGTTAAGCCCCATCGCCCTGCCCGCCCTGATTTCTCCTTCCATATAGGCGGAGACCCGCATGGAAATCTTAACCTCATTGAAGGCGATAGCCCCAAAGCCGGGAATTTCATCGGGGATGACCTGAAACCCAGCCAGATACTTTTGCGGGTCAATCAAGTCGCTGTCTTTGATGGCGTCGCAGAACGCGCCAATCATTTTTACGCCCATCGGGAAAAGACGCTTTTCAACGTGAAACCATTGGATGTGAGGGGTCTTCTTCAACGCCCCCGCTCGAAGCCTGGCGCGCTCGGCTTCGAATATTCTCTCGCGGACGGCTTTTAAGTCCTCCGCCATGCGGTCCGATTCGGGAGAGACGCCTTCGAGGCAGACGCGGACGCCCATGTCGGGTCCGCCTTGATAGTAACCCACGCCGCCGAGCAAATCGAGGTAATCGCTCAATTCGAGGACGGGCAGCGGACCTGCGGGGCGGGTGAGAAAGTATTCTTCGCCGCGCTCCCGCTTGTGAATTTCCATTCGTCCCTGCTGGACGGCTTCGAGGGCGACTTCGCGGTTCTGGCTGACAAGTTCGCCGTCCACGAAAAAGCCGTCGCCCACCGCGCCGACGGCGGCGATGGACGCCAAATCGCGGTTGACTGGGTTCATCGTCCGCGCAAAGAGGTAACAGGTCGTCGAAGCCGAAATATCACGGTCTCCTTTCAGCCCGAAGAGGTCGGGGTCAAGGTTGTGAACCATCGGGTCGGTGGAGGCTTCTGCGACGTGGTGGTCGAGAATCAAGGTCAGGTTTTTGCCGCGATTCAAATCGGAAAGCAGAGGGGCAATCCTGCCGGCGAAATCGGCGAAGACCAGAAGTTTCCCTTCCTGTTCAAAGACTTTTTTCAAAACGGCGGGATAGGGCTTTTCCAAACAAAAACGCCGGACTTGGAAGCCCTCGCGTTCAAAGGCGCGGGTGAGGATGGCGCCGGAGGTCAGCCCGTCGGCGTCGTTGTGATGAAAAATCTGCGCTTCCTTCTCGCGCCATTGACGGGCTTTCTGAATGGAGTCGTTCATTGCGTCAAGCAGTGCGTTGAGCATGGGTTTGCCTTTGAAAATGAAATTATAAATCTACGAAGTAGGCTTTTGCGGCGCGGTCTATCATTTCCCGCGACATGGTTGGCGGGACGGCGAGGTAGGAGGAAATATCGAGAATTTGGTCGCACAAGTCGCGCGGATGAGAGGCGCGCAGTTTGCGGTTGCGCTTCATGTACCATTCCTGCAGCAGGTAGGCGAGACCCTGGTCGTTGTATTCGACCTTCTTGTCTTGCGCGACGCGCTTGAAAATTTCGCGGTATTCGTCGAAGGTGGGGTCGCCAATTTCGATTTTGTGGCGCAGGCGGCGCAGGAAGGCTTCGTCCACCAGGTCTTTGGGCGGAAGGTTGGTGGAGAAGACGACCAGCACATCGAAAGGAACTTCAACCTTGCGCCCGGTGTGCAGGCGCAGGTAGTCCACGCGGTTTTCAAGGGGGACAATCCAGCGGTTGAGCAGGTCGCGCGGGCGAACTTGCTGGCGTCCAAAGTCGTCAATCAGCAAAATGCCGCCGTTGGCTTTGACTTGGAAGGGCGCTTCATAAAACTTGGCGGTGTCGTCGAAGACCAGGTCGAGACCTTCAAGGTTGAGTTCGCCGCCGACGACGATAAACGGGCGGCGGATTTTTACCCAGCGCAAGTCGCGGCGGACGCTGGGGCGCAGGGCGCTGGTGTTTCCCGTGTCGCTTTCGGGGGCGAGGCTGTGGCTGACCGCGTCGTACACTTTGATGACTTGTCCGTCGAGATAGAGGGCGTAGGGGATATACATGCTCTGGCTGAGCACCAGGTTTCCAAAAGCGCGGGCGATGCTGGTCTTGCCGTTGCCGGGCGGTCCGTACATAAAGATGGATGTGCCGGAATTTAACGCCGGTCCAAGCCGTTGAAACACTGATTCGGAAATGACCAATTGCGAGAGAATTTGACGCATGGTGCGGGAGGTGACGGTCATGCGTCCGCTTTTTTGGCGGCGGATGGCTTCGTTGTAAACGTCGAAAGGCACGGGGGCGGGGCCGGCGTATTGGCTGCGCTCCATCGCTTCGCGCGCGCGCAGGATTCCGGCGCTGGTGATGCCGTACACGTATGCGCCGTCGCCGCCAAGACCGCCCTGCGAAGATTTAACTTCAATCAATTTTTCTTGTTTCAAACTGACCAGCAGCTGGTCGGTGACTCCGGAAAAGGGCAGGGCAATCTCTTCGGCGATTTTAAAGCCGGTAATGTAACCCCGAAAATACAGCACTTTGAGAATCAAATCTTGCAGCCAGAGCGGGGAAAGCCCCGTATCTTCAACGCTGCTGACCGGCGAGGGGGTGAAGCCGCCAGAGGCGGAGGGAGGCGTGGGTTGTCTTGTCATGGGCGCTCCGAACTCCTTGTGAAGATTTCGGAAATTCAGGAAATGTGGGGCAGATTATACTTCTTTTCGTTTATAATCCAGCCCTATGAAACTATCCGTTATCATTCCCGTTTACAATGAAATTGAAAGCATCCGAACTATTTTAAAGCGCGTCCAGGAGCAAAACCTTGCCCACGAAATTATCGTCGTGGACGACGGTTCGAAAGACGGCACGCGCGATATTTTGAAGGAAATGGACGGCAAGGACGGCGTGCGGGTCATTTTGCACGAGCGCAACCAGGGCAAGGGGGCGGCGGTCCGCACCGGCATGGCGGCGGCGCAGGGCGATGTGCTTTTGATTCAAGACGCCGACCTCGAATACGACCCGCGCGATTATCCCACCCTGCTGCGCCCCATCCGCGAAGGCGTGGCGGACGTGGTCTACGGGTCGCGCTTTTTGGGCGGTTCGCGCCGCGTCACGATGTTTTGGCACATGGTCGCCAACCAAATGCTGACCTTCATGACCAATATCCTTTACGATACCATTTTGACGGATATGGAAACCGGTTACAAGGTCTTTCGGCGCGAAGTTCTCAACGGCATGACGCTGCGCGCCAATAGTTTTGATTTTGAGCCGGAATTTACCGCCAAAATTCTCAAGCGCAACTTCCGCATTTTTGAAACGCCGATTACGTTCAATCCGCGCGATTATTCGCAGGGAAAGAAGATTAAATTGCGCGACGCTTTTGAAGCGGTGTGGACTCTGTTGAAGTATCGTTTTGTGGAATGAGCGCGCGCTGCGGCGCGCTTGTATAGAATTCGCCCCGCCGCGCGGGGCTTTTGTTTTTCGCCGTCCCTTTTGACTGAAGCGGGCGGCGACGTGAGGCGCAATCAGCCGTGGGCGTTTCTTGACGCCGTCGCGTTCAGCCTCGTTTCCAGTCCGTTTCGTTTTCGTCGTCTTCCTCTTCGAAATCCTCTTCTTCGAAGTTAAAGAAATCGAATTGATTCATATCCTCCATGAAGTCGAGGTTTTCCAGGGCGTCGTCGAGGTATTCGGATAATTCCTCGTCTTCGGTCTGGTCCGCCAGGCTGACCAGATAGGCGCGCGCTTCGTCGCCGCCAATTTGCGAAAGCGACCAAATGGCGGCAATCGCCGTTTCGTTTTCTTCCTCTTCGTCGTCGAGGGTTTGAATGAGCATCGGGACGGATTCTTGGATGGCGAGCGCGCCTGCCGCTTCGATGGCGGCGGTTTTGACCTGCGGCTCTTCGTCAAACAGTTTATCCAGCACGTCGGCGTTCCAGCGTTCGTCTTGGGAATGTCCCATGGCGCGCAGGGCGCTGGCGACCCAGGCGGGGTCGGCGCGCTCATAAGCCGATTCAATCAGCGCGGGAATTTCCTCGCGCGAGGAGAACGCCAGGACTTCAAGGGCGTGACGGCGCAGGTCGGCGCTGTTTTCTCCGCGAATGACGGAAATGAGGGCGTCTTCGATTTGGCGCTCGACGCTCCCGCCGATTTTTTCATATTCGCCCAGCAGGAGGAATTCCCCCAGCAGGTTCAACGCCGCAAGGCGCGGCGCGGAGTCGCTGTCGGCGAGGAAAATATCTACAATCTTGCCGACCAGTTTCGGGTCTTCCGATTCGGCAAGCAAACCAATTGCGCGCGCGCGGACTTCGGAATCGGGGTCGTCCAGCAGCGCTTTGCCAATCTCTTCATAAGAGACGAGCGTATCTTCGTCGAAATGTTCCTGTAGCTTTTCAAGCAGTTGGCGTTTGCGTTTCGGCTCGATGTTGCCCCAGACGTCGAGAAACAGGCGCAGGGAGGCGGGGTCTAAATCGGAATAGTATTTGAGATGTCCCTGCGGAATGGATTTCTTTGCGTCTTGCAGGGTTTCCAGGACGGTTTGAAAGGAAATTTGTTTTGACATGGCGGGCTAAGGAGTTGGAATTTGAACCGGATTGACAAAGTCCATGATGTTGATGAAGAGCATCAGGACGATGAGCAGGAGCATGGCGACGCCGTTGACGGCGTTTTCCCATTGCGGCGGGACGCGCTTTCGGAAGAGGATTTCCGGCAGGGTGAAGAGAATGCGCCCGCCGTCGAGCGCGGGGATGGGAAGCAGGTTCATCACTCCGAGGGAAATGCTGAGAACGCCGACCAGGTTGAGAGTCCAGTTCGTAGGTTCGGGAGCGGCGCCGGGAGGGGCGGCGGCGGCTTCCTGGCGGCTGCTGACGTCTTCTTCTACGGCGATGTCGAACATATCGAAGATTCCCTTGAAACCGATAAAGCGCGCGTCTTCCGGCGCAATCGCCCCTTGAATCAGCGCGACGGGAAGGTAGACGATAAAGGCGGCTTGGAGAGTCGTAATCATCGTTCCGCCCGCAACGCTTTCAAGGAAGGTCGCCGGGCGGGTGGGATATCCAAGCCCGACGCCGAGCGCGCCCTCGCTGGCTTTCCTGCTCGAAAGCGGCGTGGCGTTGACGACGACTTGTTCGCCGTTGCGCTCGATGAGCATTTCGACAGGCTGGTCGAGGTTTGCTTTGATGATGGCGATGGCGGTTTCAACTTCGACGACGCTTTCCCCGTTGATGGAGAGAAGGACGTCGCCCGCTTGAATGCCCGCTTGCGCGGCGGGCGAGCTTTCCATCACCGAATTGATTTTGACCTTGCCCGGCGCGGGGACGCCTTCCAAAGAGACCAGCAGAGAGAATACGACGACGGCGGTCAGCAGATTCATGAACGGACCCGCGAAGAGGACGACCAGCCGTTTCCAGGGATTTGCGGAAGCCAGTCCGCCGGGAATCTCGGGGTCGTTTTCCCCTTTGGGGCGGACAAAGCCGCCGAGGGGCAGGGCGTGGATGGTGAACTCAG
>JAIWOB010000064.1 GCA_020217065.1 Chloroflexota bacterium
TCCCCTGCCAGGTGAAGAGCGTAACCAGTTTTTTGGAAGGCAGACCGAAACCGAATTCTTCCACCTCAATTTTCGCCCAGCGCGCGGCGATAAAATGCCCCAATTCGTGAACGAAAATCATTCCGCCTAAAGCCAGGACGAAGACGAAGAAAGTTACAAAACCAGATACCATTTTTTATCCTTTTTTATACGACGACGAGGCGATTATATCTGTAAATGGGCGCGGCGCGTTAAAAGGGGATAAGAAAGGCGCGCGCGTCCGCAGGAATGGCAATCCATTTCCCGCAAGAAGAAGCGCCGCTTAACAGAAACGATAGATTTGGACATAACAAGTTAACTGCAAATTTTACATTCCGCGAGCGCGTTTAAGCGCAATCTTTCAAGTTTGTCTGCGGTTTTGGCTGTCTGGGGGCGGCGAAGGACTCGCGGACGGATGACTATTTTTTTGACGGCGTCTTTTTTGTTTTTTGTACGCGCGGGAGAAAGTTTTGAATGAAAATTGAATATAAAACGTTACGCATGATTGTCAGGGCGGCGGCGACAGTGTGGACACAGGGAGCGGTTATTCCTCCACAGACGCCCATCTTAATATTGAGAAGGGTTTTCCCACTCCGCAACCTTCGCCGTCGACTCCTGCTCCAACCGCTTTTCAGGATGGTAAAAGCGCCAGTCCGCCTTTGACGGGAATCCATGCCTTTATTCCCATTACCGGAACGCTCTCTTCGGAAATTTCCTGCGGCGTTTCTCCTTTTGTTCTTGCCCTTCGCAACAACGAACGTCTCACTTTTGACAGGTTATGCGCTCACGACGCCGTAGTCGAAAGTTTTTCTTCTTCTCAAAATCTGACGCAAGAGCCGCCGCAGGGCGCAAGATTTCTCTCGGCTTTGTCCATTTCTCTGGCGCAAAATGGAACGCCGCTGGAGCGGATTTCGCAGAACGCAGTGATTTTATGGAAAGTTCCAGCCGGCGATTTTTTGACTGTATCCGCCTATCGTCTTTCTGAAATTGGGTAGGTTGAAATCGAAGTTAAACAGGCGGACGGTTTCTATGAGATTCGTATCGCCGAGCCTGGTGGATACCCGCTTGTCGCGCCTTGATTGCCGATAGCGCGCGCTTTTAGCCGTTCACGAGCCGCGCTGCGCCGCCCGTCTCCGCCACGAGAGTCTCGCTTACCCCGGGCAGTTCTCGCAAACGTTTTTCTGTCTCGGCGGCGTATTCCTTCAAACAAATTACATGGACATTGGCGCCGGCGTCTACGGTATAGGCGGCGGGGAAGCCTGAGGCTCTCCATTCGCGCACGGCATGAAAAATGCCCAGCGTGGCAGGCTGCCAGTACATCAGCGGCGGATTGGAGGTCATCATTACTGCGTGCATCATATCCGAATCTATCTCAATGATTTCCGCCAGCGCTTCAAAGTCGCGCTGGAAAATCGCCTCGCGGCAGAGAGTCAATCTTCGGGCGGAATCTTCCACCCGCGCGTTCTGCAGCGGGCTGGTGGGCGCAAGCGCATGACCTTCGGTCGAGCCGGTCTTTTTGTGCGCCGCGCTGACAATTGCCACGCAATCCGCCAGCCTCCAATGTTCAGGAGGCGCAATCGAAAAGGCGTAGCAGTCTTCGTCGCCGCTGCCCATCTGCCATTCAACGAAGCCGCCGGGGATGGAACGGGAAGCGGAACCGGAGCCGCGCCTTGCCAGACGCGAGAGTTCGGCTTCGCTTAAGTCAAGCCCAGCCGCTTTTGAGGCTGCCAGAGCCAAAGCCGAAAACGCCGCCGCCGACGAGGCAATTCCCGCGCCGGCGGGAAAGTTATTTTGACTTACGACTTCAGCCTTGGCGTTGATACCCGATATCTTGCGTACAATGTCAAGGATTTGCGAAACGCGCGTTAAGCCCTTGCCCGTGACTTCATGACCATTAATGGTCAACGTATCCAGGCGCAGGGAGGGTTGGAAACTGACGGCGGTGCGGGTGAATAACCCGTCCAGATTCATCGAGATGGAACCGTTCGAGGGCAGACGCAGGACGTTGTCGCGGTTACCCCAATATTTGATAAAGGCGATATTTGGATGGGCGAGAGCGGTGGCAGAAGAGGATTTCATAGCGGATTTTTGTTGAAATGAAGAGGTTTAGCGCGATTTGATTGGAATTTTGGGAGGCGGGTTAAGTTTACCATGCTGAAAATGCGCTTGTCGTGAAATTTTGTTTTGTTATCGCCTGATATGAACAACGGACATGTTGCTGACAAGAAATGTCACGTTTTCAATAATTAAATAACGCAGCCTGAAGTATCCTATGCTTGGAGGCTTCCATGAATCACCCGCTCGACCTTCCAGGCATTCTCTCTTTTTGGGATTTTCAAGGCGAAGCAGGCGCTGACCTGATTGCCAAAGGCGCGCATCCCTATCGGCTGCGCGAGCGCAACGGACCTGTTTTTCGCATGAACGATGGAATTTTCGGGAAACAATCCATCTGGCTTTCGCGCCAGGCATGGTTGGAGATTCCGAATCGGGAATGCGCGGGACTGCACCGATACGGGGATAACTCCGCGCTGACGCTGATTGCGTGGATTAATCGCTACCGCCAGATAAACGAGTTTCCCGACGAACCGTCGCCGCCCGAAGCCATTGCTGGCATTTGGAACGAGACCGAGAACCAGCGGCAGTATTGTCTCTTCCTGAATATCATCATCACCGGCGGCGCGGCGGATAACGTAAGCGGACATGTCTCGCACACGGGCGGGGCAACGGCAGGACGGCGCTACTGCGAAGACGTTTCCGCTGGCAGGACTTCCGTGCCTTTTCATCAGTGGTGCATGGTGGGTTTCACCTTTGACGGTCATTTTGTGCGCTCCTATTTCAACGGGCAGTTTGAAGAAAACGGCGCGTTGAATCCCTTCCCTTACGAAGGCGGACTTTTCGAGAGCAAGGCAGATTTCACGGTGGGAGCGGTTCATCGCAGCGGCGAGATGGGCAACTGGTATCGCGGTCTGCTGGGCGGGCTGGCAGTCTATAACCGCGCCCTGACTCCCGAAGAAATGAAGGCGCTGGCAGAAAGCGCCCTGCCCGTTGTGGTGCGAGATTAATACCCATACGGGTACAATGTCTCGCACTACTCGCCCTACGCGGTAGAATCAACTCATGAGCACTCCGCATCGCAAAAAGAATTACCGTGCCACCATTGGCTTTCTCTCTGGCTGGCAGGTCTATGAACGCACCATCCTCTCGGATTACTACGGCGAACTGGCGCAGGGGATTTTGCGCACCGCGCATGAGCGGCAATGCAATGTGCTGCTTGCCTGTGGCACAAGCCCCTCCGAGTTTCCCGTTGTGGTGCGCCCCGCTTTCCCCATCCATGACCCGACGGTGGATTATTTGCCCGTTGGCGAGTGGAACACCGACGGTTTGATTCTCGCCCATCCACTGGTTGGCAAACCCGTGCTGGAATACGCCGAAAGACTGCGAGCGGCAAATTTTCCGCTGGTTATTATTGGCGGCGCAGAGGCGGTTTCCTCCGTGCAAATTGACAATGCCAGCGGCATTCAACAGGCGATGGCGCACCTGCTCGAACACGGTCACGAGAGCATTGCCTTCATCGGCGGACATGCGGACGATGTGGAAGGAGACAGCGGTCAGCGGCTGCGGGCATATCAGGATTTTGTGCGCCAGAACGGCTTGAACGATGACCCCGCCCTGATCGGCATGGGCGACTATGCTTTCGACGGCGGGGCGCAGGCGACGCGGAAATTTATCCAGGCGGATGCGCCGTTTAGCGCCATTCTGGTCAGCGGGGATAAAACCGCCCTCGGCGCGATTCACGCCCTGAACGAAGCAGGGCTTTCCGTGCCAGATGATGTTGCCATCATCGCCTTCGACGATTCCGCAGATGCCGCCCTCAGTCAGCCGCCATTGACCACCATCGGGTTTTCGGCGTTTGAACTGGGCAGGCAGGCGGCAGAGTTGTTACTGCGCCAGATTCAAGACCCCGCTCATCCCCCCGCCAGCGTCAAAATCGTGCCGCGATTGGTCATTCGTCAATCGTGCGGCTGCGGCGGTCTGGCAGGAGTTGACCAAACTCCCCGCCCGCGCCCTGCCTGGCTCGGAAGCCTGGCTCAACCCCGCCTCCATTCCCGTTTCGTCTAACCCGCTGATGATTTCCGTCAGCCGTTCGGGAACCACTACCGAAACGATTCGCGCTACCCGCGCCTTTCGCGGCAAGACCGTCACCGTCTCATGCTACCCCGAAGCGGAGTTGCCAACGGTTGGCAGTTTCAACCTTTTGGTGACCGCAGGACAGGAGACCTCCCTTGCGCAGACCCGCGCCTTTTCCACGCTCTACCTTGCCACGCTGACTCTCGCCGTCTTTGCCAGCGGGCGCGATGACCTGTGGCGCGAGTTGCAGGCGCTGCCCGCCCTGGCAGAGAATCTGCTCAACCGTTATGAAACGCTGGCAGAAGAAGTGGGAAAAGACCTTGCGCTTGACCGCTTTTATTTTCTCGGCTCTGGCTTGCGTTATGGGCTGGCGTGTGAAACCAACCTGAAGATGAAAGAAATGTCGCTCACGCACAGCGAACCCTTCCACTTTCTTGAATATCGGCACGGACCTAAAGCCATGATTACCCCTACAGCCCTGGTCGTGGGTTTGCTTTCAGACGCGCAGCGCGAACAGGAAGAAGCCGTGCTGAAGGATATGCGTGCGCTCGGCGGGCGGACTTTCTCCATCGCCGAATCCAATGCGGATGTGGAATTGCAGTCGGGCTTGAGCGAAATCGCCCGCAGTCCGCTGTATTTGCCCATTCCCCAATTGATTGCCTTCCACCGTTCGGTATCAAAGGGCTTGAACCCAGACCTGCCAGAAAATCTTACCGCAGTAGTGAAGTTGGCGTAGGGCGACATTCATCTCGCCCTACCGAAAGGAATCAAAAAATGAAAATCACCGTCATCGGCGGCGGCTCAACCTACACGCCCGAACTCATCAACGGCTTTCTCGCCCGCGCCGACCAACTGCCCGTCCGCGAACTCTGCCTGATGGACATAGACAGGGAACGGCTCGACATCGTGGGCGGATTCGCCCAGCGCATGGTCAAAGCCAAAGGCGAACCCTTCAAAGTCACCCTCAGCGACAACCAGCGCGAAGCGATTGCGGGCGCGTCCTACGTCTGCACCCAATTCCGCGTGGGGCAAATGCCAGCCCGCCGCGAGGACGAATATCTCGGCTTGCGGCACGGGCTGATTGGTCAGGAGACGACAGGCATCGGCGGCATGGCAAAAGCCTTGCGCACCATCCCCGTGATATTGAACATCGCCAAAGACATGCGCGAGACGGCAAAAGACGCGCTGTTGATTAACTTCACCAACCCATCGGGGCTAGTCACCGAAGCGCTGAACCGCTACGCGCCCGATGTCCCTGCGGTGGGAGTGTGCAACGCTCCTTTCAACGCCAAAATGGGATTTCTCGAACTTCTTCAAAAACATTCCTCCGCGCCCCTTGACCCCGCCCGCGCCGAACTTAAAACCCTGGGCTTGAATCATCTCTCCTGGCATTACGGCCTCACGCTGGACGGAGAAGATGTCTGGCCGCAAGTCCTGGAAGCGTTCCTGCAAGAATCGGCGAAACAAGAACACCCCGAATGGGAAACGGAGTTCATCACCAGCACGCGCATGATTCCCAACTACTACCTGCAATACTTCTATCACACCGAGAAAAAACTGGCGCAGCAGCGCAATTCCCTCCGCTCCCGCGCCGAAGAAGTGATGGAAGTGGAAAAGAGCCTGCTGCGGCAATACGCCGACCCCGCCCTGACCGAACCGCCCGCCGATTTGATGAAGCGCGGCGGCGCGTATTACTCCACCGTTGCCACCCAACTCATCAACGCCCATTACAACGATTTGGGCGAAACGCATGTGGTCAACGTCCGCAACAACGGCGCGGTGAAGGAATGGGATGAGAGTTGGGCGCTGGAAATCCCCGCCCTGGTTCGCCGCAGCGGAATCACGCCCATCCCTGCCGCGCCGCTCCCGCCCTTTGCCTTTGGCTTGCTGGCGGCGGTCAAAGCCTATGAAATTCTCACCGCCCAAGCCGCCGTCACCGGCGACCGAAACGCCGCCTACCAGGCGCTCATCGTCCACCCGCTGGGACCCAAACTGGAACACGCCCAAAACGTTTTGGATGACCTGCTGGAAACTAATCGAAAGTATTTGCCGCAATTTGAATAAGCGGGGATGAATCCCCTGCTCAGTGCATGAAAGTCTGCTGAAGCGGACTAGCCCGAAGGGCTTCCATGCACTGAGGCAGGACTTCAGTCCGCTGAAGCGAGTGCAAAGCCAAACCCCTGAGTAGTTACTTTGACTCGAAAGAACATGAAACCCATCATTGTCGGAAAATTTCGCGGGCTGGGACAAATCAAATCGCCTCGCGCGCGGACATGTAGCGGCTTTATGTCGAATATCTTTGCCGGGCGGCGTCCGGCTTACGGGCGTTCGAACAACACTGCGTTCCGCGCCGGGTCCGTGAGCAGAATACCCTGTCCGGTTTGCGTGTACGGCAAGCCGGTTTCTTTCAGACGCGCCAGAAAGTCTTCCCAGGCTTGCGGATTGGGAAGGGTGAAGGCAATGTGGTCGAGGCCGAGCGCATCTTGCGGAGGAGGCGGCGCGCCCTCGCCCTGCCAGGTGTTATAGCCGATGTGATGATGGTAGCCGCCCGCCGAGACCATGCCCATCCGAAAGCCGCGCCCCACGCCCATATCATCGAAGCCGAGCAGTTCGTGATAAAAATGGCGCGTTTCGGTCAGGCTGGCGACGTATAGGTGGAAATGCCCCAGGCGCGTTTCGGGCGGCAGGGGCGCATCGAAGCGGTCCTCCGGCTGAAGGTGGGAAAAGAGCGCATCCAGGTCGAGCGGCTCGCGTCCGTTGCTGGGGCGTCCGTCGGACCATTGGGCGCGGAATCCGCCGCGTTCATCGAACAGAAAAATTCCGTCTTCCGGCGATTCACAATAGAGCTCGATTTCGTTGCCTTCCGGGTCAGCCAGATAGGTGGTCTTGGTCATCACATGGTCGGTGGGGGCGTTCGGCCACTCCGCCTGGAAGAGCCGCGCCATAGCCCGCGCCAGTTCGCGGCGATTGGGTAACAGGATGGCAAAATGGTAGAGACCCGTTACGCCCCGGTAACGCTTCCCGCCCGAAATCTGGGTCAGGCGCACCAGGTCACGCCCGGAGACCCCCAATCCGGCGCTTAATCCATCACGCCAGTTCAATTCCAATCGCAGCGCGGTCTGGTAAAACGCAAGTTGGTTTTCCAGGTTAGCCGCTTTGAGATGGACATACGCCGGGCGGGTATTGGGATGGATACGCTGCGGAGAAACAGCAATGGGTTGAGGTATGCTCATTTTCCATACCACATGCGCGCCAGTAAATTGTCTTTGCGGATGAACTGGTGGTAGAGCGCCGCCAGGATGTGCAGCAGGATGAGCGGAATGGATAGCGCGAAGAGTAGTCCATGCAGCCCAGGGTTCAAATCCGTGGGCATACTTCCCTGACCCTCAAAAACAATCGGCGGGAGACCATAACGAAACGAAAGCGCCAGCCCAGTGAGAGGCAGGAGGAAGGCGACCAGGTAGAGAGCGAAATGCACGACTTTCCCTACCCTATCGAGGAAGGCGTTTCCAGCCGTGACGTCTTCGGGTCGCGGGGTACGCCAGCGCAGGTAGAGACGCACAAGCATCAACGCCAGCGCGGTAACGCCTAGCGGCATGTGCAGACGCAGGATGGACGCTTTGGACTCTGGCGGCAAGCCGACGCTGGTCAACCCGAGGTAGAACTCGGCAAAAATCAGCAGCGCCGCCAGCCAGTGGATGGTTACCCAAAGGGGGGAATAGCGTTTAGGGGATGCGGTAGTCATGATTTTCTCCTTTGCATGAGGTGACGCAAGTCTGCGACTTGCATTACGGGACCTCGAGTATGTAGAGTTCGTCGGCGCAGCGGGTCAGCTCGGGGTCGGTGATAATGCCTCCGCGCGCGGGCAGAAATTTGCCGAGCGACTTGTTGCGTTCATCCCAGGCAAGTTTGGCGTATGCCTGGTTGAGAACGAGTTGAGATTGGGCTTGAGCAGGGCCGTTCATCTTGACTCTACTTGTTGAAGATGGTAGGATACAAATGTCGTTTATCCGACACGCGTTGCATAATAAACATTTGCGCCCCTGTCGTCAACCATCAAAAAGCGGCAATTGTCGGATAAACAACATAGGAGAAAAAATGTTGCCCAATGCCCCAACCCCTGAAAAGCTAGACCCGCGCGTCAAACGGACCCGCAGCCTGATTCGGCAAGCCTTTAGCGAGCTGCTGGCTGAAAAGGGATTCGGCGCTCTCAGCGTGCAAGACATCGCCGAACGCGCCGAAATCAATCGCGCCACTTTCTACGCCCACTATCCCGATAAATTTGCCTTGCTCAAAGAGACGCTGCGCCAGGCTTTCCGCGCCGAGCTGGAAAAACGAACCCTAAGCGCCTGCCATTACAGCGAAGACAACCTGCGCGCCCTGATTGTCACCGTCTGTGAGTTTATTGCCCGCTCCAACGAACACTGCAAAGCCAGCGAACAACAGTTTGACTCGCTTATCGAGAATCAAGTTCGCCGGCAGATTCAGGAACTTATCGAACTCTGGCTAAGTCAGCGCGGCGCGGCGCAGCCCCAAACCGCCGCCACCGCCGCCGCATGGGCAATCTACGGTCTAGCCGAGGGGTGGGTCCGCCAGAAGAACCGTCCGCCTGTCGAGGCGTTTGCGGAACAAGTCCTGCCGCTGGTGGCGGGGAACTTGAAGTAAAGCAGCCGTCCCGAAGGCTTAAACCCTTCGGGACGGTTTTTTTTTGATTCCCTTGACAATTCATAAACTATACTTTATCTTTAATTAAGATTAATCATCAAAAAGGATGAACCATGTCCCCGCCCCTTTTGAACACCCTGCGCGAATGGCTGCGCGTGACCATGCAGTTTTCCATGCGTCATTTCATGCAGTTCGCCAAACAAAACAATTATTCAATCCCGCAACTCAACGCTCTGTTTCGCATTCGGCACAAAGGCGCGTGCGGAGTTTCCGACCTGGGTGAAGAGATGGGCGTGACCAACGCCGCTGCCAGTCAGCTGCTCGATAAACTCGTCCAGCAGGGACTGGTGACCCGCACCGAAGACCCGCAAGACCGCCGCAACAAGCTTATCACCCTCACCGAAGCCGGGCTGCGCGTTTCCGAACAGAGCATGCAAGCCCGTCAAGGCTGGCTCGACCAACTGGCGGCAAGCCTGACTCCTGCAGAACAAGCCCAAATTCAAGCCGCTTTGCAATTGCTCATCGAACGCGCCAAAGCCCTGGAGACCGAGCGCGGCGCGGATTCGTAATTTGCAAGGGATGAAAAAGACCTGACGGGTTTCCGCAGAACCTGAATCTGCCAGCGCGATTTTGATTCGCAGAATCCGAATCGACACGCTTCACGGTGAAACCCGTCAGGTCTGCGCCGTGGCGATTGAAAGCGGCAACTTGCGTTATCATGCAAATTTCAAGGAGACAAGTCGGAACTTGTCCTACAAAAAAATATGTTAAGACTCTTTCCCTATATTCGTCGTTATGCCCCGTCCATCGCGCTTGCCATTCTTCTGTTGTTTGTGCAAGCCAACGCCGACCTGACCCTGCCCGATTATCTCTCCAAAATTGTGACCATCGGGATTCAGCAGGGCGGCGTGGAAAGCCCCGTCCCCGCGGCGCTGCGCGCGGAAACCTATCAACGGTTGAGTCTGTTGCTGCCCCCCGAAGCGGCGGCTCAGGTCGAGTCCGCTTACGCGCCGGTTCAACCTTCCGACGCCGCGTACCCCGAAATCCAAAAGCGCTATCCCGCCGCGGACGGTCAGACCGTTTACGTCCGCAAAGACCTGGATTCCGCCGCGCTGAAAGCGCTGGAGCCCGTCATGGCGCGCGGACTGCTCGCCCTCTCCTTTTTGGAAAAAGCCCAAAGCGACCCGCA
>JAIWOB010000065.1 GCA_020217065.1 Chloroflexota bacterium
TGCCCATGATGTGGATGCAATTGAGATTTCGTATCGCGTCGAGGGTCTCGCGGGGTTGGGGACCCAGCGTAACTACGTCGCCCAGACAGACGACCTGTTCTACGGATAGGGAAGCCAAATCCGCCAGCGCCGCTTGCAGGGCGGTGAAATTTCCGTGAATGTCCGAGATGAAGGCGATGCGCATGAGTTAATCTTTCATTAACAGCCATTTTACACGAAGGCAGGCAAAATGATGTCCCCCGTTATGAAAATGGCGCTTTTGGGTGATGAACTCTCAGCGCGACTCATGTAAAAACGCTCCAGCCAGGGTGAGGGGGGCACCCTAACTGGAGCGCTTTCATTGTACTCTGAAACCGATAATTTGCAAGTTTTTTTAAGTCTCTTGTTTTTCTTTTCGCGCTTTTAGCCAGCCATGAAGGCTGTACTTCACCACCCGCTCTTGACCGGCAAATAATTTTTTCAGGTTGGGGCGCAGCGCCCAAATCAAAAGCAGCTCTGCGCCTATCCCATACAAAACGTCGAGCCATGGACCGCTTCCTTGCAGCGCGCGAACCGAGAAAACGATAATGGCAAAGAACGCCACCGACATTGTGGTCACAGACGCAATGCCGACGCTGAAAAAGGTCAACATGCCGAGGGGAAGGATGATAAGGACGGAGCCGGGCCACAATCCAATTGCGCCGCCAACGGAAGGCGCTCCCCCCGCTCCCCCGCCCAGACGAACCCTGCCTTTTTCGTCGCGCGTCAGCAGAAAAATGGAGTAATTATGTCCCAGGATGGCGGCAAGGGGCGCGGCGACGTGCGCCCAATGGGCGGGAGACAACCATGCAGCCAGCCAAACCGCGCCTGCGCCTTTCAAAATATCGAGCATGGCGGTGATAAACCCAGCCCAAAAACCAGCCGCGCGCATGGCGTTCGTTCCTCCGGTTCGTCCGCTCTCCACTTCGCGGACGTCCTTCCCGGTCTTTAGTTTGACGACTAACAATCCAAATGGAATCGCTCCAATGAGGTAGGCGAGAAGGATGACGCCAATTTCCGGCAAAATTTGCATAGATGTTCCTCCAAATTGATGTGTTCATAAAAACACGGAAGACGGGGCGGCGTTGCTTATATAATTTGCAAGGGCGTTTCTTGAAAGGCGTTCCCTTCAATCCAGTATCCCCGCGCCGTCCAATCTCCGCCTGTGCAGGCTATGACAACGTGCGTTACGGCATAGGCGGCTTCTGCGATATCGGTGGGGGAAACCGTTTCCGGTCCCTTGGGGTGGGAATGAAAAATCCCAAGCAACTCCAGTCCCTCATTTTCAATTCGTTCAAAGGCTCTTAATTGTTCAACGGGGTCCATGATAAACCTGACCTCGCTGCGCGCCTGATTGGCGACTTCAATCACTTCTTCCACCTTTGCGCTTCGACCTGCCAGCAGACCGCAGGCTTCGAGCGGCGCATGCCTCTTTGCATGAGCAATCATCTTGTCTAACTGTTCTTTTGTAAGGATAAGAGTTCGCATTAGCGCAGGAAAATTACCGCCATCCAGCCTAATCCCACCGCCAGGGCTGGCGCAATGAGAGCGCGGCGCGGAGGGACGTTCTCCGCAAGGCTGGTCGAGAGCATGGTGAGGGCATACAGCGGAGCGGTCAGCGCCAAGCCATATTGGATGGGGTTTAATTGCCAGTAATGAAGCCCAGCCCCAATTTGGGCGCATACCAATCCAATTCCGATGGACCAGGGGAAATCCCAACGGTCCGCTCCATCCAAGCGCAGGATACGCAGACTGATGAGACCCGCAGTCAAAAAGAGGAGCGGCGTCAATAGAAACAGCCGCGCGCCGGAAGACCTTAAGGCGGCGGCAAGGATAAGAAAAAGAATAAAGGAAAGAGCGTTCAAACCAGCGCGGGCAAAAACGTAAGAAGGGGCGGATGGGTGGATTGCAATATATTCTGCAATGAAAACGCCTGTCAGCAGCGCGGCGCTAAACCCCAGACCAACCCACCAGGCGGTTTGTTCTTGCGGCAGGGAAAGGAGAGTCCCCGCCGCGAATGTGGTCAAGGTCGGCAGCATCAAGTGTTCGATGTTTGGTTTTTCTCCAAAAGCGGGATGCTCTCGCGTTAACCAGTCCATGCCGCTGGCGGTTAAGGCGGCGGCAAATAAGGTGATGACGGCGCCGAGCGTGAGGGGGTACGCGAAGTAGAAGCCCGGCAGAGAGACAATCAGCGTTAAACGCGGCGATTGCACCACGCGCGTCAAGGCGAAAACGATAAGGACGGAGGCGGTTAACATTCCCACGCGGCTCGCCAGCGGCGAAGAAACGGCGCGATTTTCTTGCATACTTAAGATTGTACCTGCGCAAGCGCATGAACGCAAGCAGGGGTATGGTAGAATCAGCCTGTTATGGACGCTTCACCAAAGATAGCCCTTCCCCCGCCGCCGGGAATCGTCAACTCCATCAAAACAGGCTTTGACCTGGTCGCCAATCATCTTGGGGTTGTTCTGCCTCCGCTTCTTTTTAACTTATTCCTTTGGCTGGGTCCGCGCCTGCGGATGGATGCGCTGTTCGACGCCGTCAAACTTGACATGGCGGCAATTTGGCAAGAGGGGGGCGTCCCTGCGGCGGAAATCGAGCGCGCTCTAAACCTGTATGAGACGACGCTTCCACGCATCAATTTATTTTGGCTTTTTCGCACCTTTCCAATTGGAATTTCCAGCCTTTTTTTGCCTCAAGAGACTTCCGCGACTCCACTGGGGCAGCCGATTGTCTGGCAGGCAGGCGCGTTGGATTTGCCGGTCTGGATATTTTTCTTGACCCTGCTCGGCTGGGTAAGCGGCGCCTTGTATTTTCGCGACGTAGCGCGCCTGGCGCAGACAGAGCCGAACGCCCCGCCTTTCGGCGCGCTGCGCGCCGTTTTGCAAACCGTTCTCCTTTCGATTTTTTGGGGCTTTCTTTCAATATTCATTGGCTTGCCGTCTTTTATGCTGATGGCGGTCGCGCTGCAATTCAACGCCCTTGCCGCCAATCTTTTAATGGCGTTTTTTGCTCTTATCATGATGTGGGCGATTGTGCCTTTGTTCTTTTGTCCGCATGGGATTTTTCTCAAGCGTCAGAATATGTTCGCTTCCATTTGGGGAAGTTTGCAACTGAGCCGTTTTGCGTTTCCTACGAGCAGCTTGTTCGTTTTGACGGTTTTCCTGCTCTCTTTTGGATTAAATTTTCTTTGGACCATCCCGCCGGAAGATTCATGGATGACGCTGGTGGGAATTTTAGGGCATTCGTTTGTCGCGACCGCCCTGCTCGCTTCCAGCTTTGTTTATTACCGCGATATGACCGCCTGGGTGCAGAGCGTCCTCGAACGTTTCAAACCGGCTCCGCCCAAACTCGCCTAGTTGTTCGAGGCGACCGGTAAACGCGGTTTCGCATTGAGCGACGCGGGTGTTTTAAACGGAATCGCGAAAATTCAAATCAACCGCAGCGCGCGTTGATTTCCGATAAAGGTTATTGGAGGTTTTTTGTGGCAGAAAAAGAAAATCAAATTAACTACGACGTAAATTCCATCCAGGCGTTGGAAGGCATTGAGCATGTGCGCAAACGTCCTGGGATGTATGTCGGCGGCACAGATATTAAAGCTCTGCATCACCTGGTCTATGAAGTCGTGGACAATGCGATTGACGAAGCGCTGGCGGGGTTTTGCACCGCCATTAATATCGTCATCCATCCCGATAGCAGCGTTACGGTAGAGGATAATGGACGCGGGATTCCCGTTGGACCTCACCCCACCAAAAAGGACGCCAACGGTAAGCCGATGGAAACCGTAGACGTGGTCATGACGGTTATTGGCGCAGGCGGTAAATTCGGCGGAGGCGGGTACAAAGTCTCCGGCGGGCTGCACGGCGTCGGAGTCAGCGCGGTGAACGCCCTGTCCGAATGGATGGTGACGGAAGTTAAACGCGACGGAAAGTTATGGCGTCAGGAATATAAGCGCGGCGCGCCGCAGGGAAGCATCAAGCAGATTGGCAAGGTCAAGGACGAGACCGGCACAAAGCAAACCTTCAAGTTCGATAAACAAATCTTCACCGAAGACATTGACTTCCGTTTTGACACCCTCGTCCAGCGTTTCCGCGAAATGTCCTTTGTGGCGCGCGGCGTGACGATTAAATTCGTGGACGAGCGCGCCGGGCGGGAAATGACCTTCTATTTTGAAGGCGGCATCGTTTCCTTTGTGCGTTACTTGAACCGCAACCGAGAGAAACTCCACCCCGTTGTTTATGTGGAAAAGGAAGTTGAAAACATCGGCATAGAAGCCGCCATCCAATACACCGACGCCTACACCGAGTCGGTTTATTCCTTTGCCAATACCATCAATACGGTGGACGGCGGCACGCACCTCACAGGCTTGCGTTCTTCTTTAACGCGCGTCATCAACGATTACGCCCGTAAAAACGGATTATTAAAAGACTCGGACCCCAATTTCTCCGGCGACGACACCCGCGAAGGTCTCACCGCCATCGTTTCGATTAAACATCCCGACCCGCAGTTTGAATCTCAAACCAAGGTCAAGTTGATGAACGCCGAAGTTCAGACCTATGTCACCCAGGCGGTTGGCGAAGCCTTCAGCGCCTTTTTAGAGGAAAACCCGCAAGCGGCGAAGGCGATTGTTTCCAAATGTCTGACTTCAGCCCGGGCGCGCGACGCGGCGCGCAAAGCCCGCGACTTGGTCATCCGCAAGTCGGCGCTGGAGTCGTTGACCCTGCCCGGCAAACTGGCGGATTGCTCCGAAAGAGACTCGTCGAAGACCGAACTGTATATCGTGGAAGGCGATAGCGCAGGCGGAAGTGCCAAGCAGGGGCGCGACCGTCACTTCCAAGCCATTCTCCCTTTGCGCGGAAAAATTCTCAACACCGAGCGCGCCCGCCTCGACAAGATTTTGGGCAACAATGAAGTGCGTTCTCTCATTTCGGCTTTGGGGACGGGCGTGGGCGATAATTTCGACTTGGACGGACTGCGCTACGGACGCGTTATCATCATGACCGACGCCGACGTGGACGGCAGCCACATCCGCACCCTGCTGCTGACGTTTTTCTTCCGTTACATGCCGCAGTTGATTGATGACGGACACCTCTATATTGCCCAGCCGCCTTTATATCGTATTGCGTATAAGAATCAAGTCAAATATGCGTATAGCGATAAGGAAAAGGATAAACTGGTCAAAGAAATTGGGAGCGACAAGGCGTCAATCCAGCGTTACAAGGGTCTTGGCGAGATGAATCCCGAACAATTGTGGGAAACGACCATGAACCCGACGAACCGCACCCTGCTTCTTGTCACCGTGGAAGACGCCGCCGAAGCCGACCGCACCTTCGACATGCTCATGGGCGACGCGGTAGACCCGCGCAAAAAGTTCATTCAAACCCACGCCAAGAGCGTGCGGAACCTGGATATTTGAGCCGCCGTCAAAAAGTCCCCAAAGACCGCAAAGCCTTTGGGGACTTTTTTAGTTCTTTCTCTTTGTCATGAAAGTACCATACACCGCCGGCGCGGTTGTGGAGTAAAATGCAGGCATTATGACCGCTAGAACCATGCCGCGAAATATGCAAGCAGCCTTCCAGCGTTATCAAACGCTTATCAACCAGACCTTGCAGTGGGTTGTTCTCTTGTATCAAGTGGCTGCGGTTGTTGTTTTTATGACCGGTATATTTCTGGCAAACCGTTGGATGCGGCAGCCGTTTTTGGGGGCGCTCTACGAAAGCACCCTGGTATTTAATGGAACGGGACCCGCTGAAAATACGCCCGCCTGGGCGTTGTTTCATCAGGTAAAAGTAGGGGAGCAGCTGCTTGCCGTGGACGGTATTCCGGTGAGCAATTCCGAAGAAATTCGCATCATTCTCAAAGACCGTTTTCCGGGCGAACAAGTGGAAGTGACCATCCGCGCGCAAGACGGCTCAAAGCGTTCTCAAAACGTGACGTTGCACGCCTTTCCCGCCTCCAGCCGGGCGATTTATTTCGTGATTCCCACTCTGTTAAGCGTCATTTTCCTCGCCGCCAGTTTGTGGATTTTTGGGCTGCGCCGCACAGAACCCGCCGGACGGGCTTTTTCCCTTTTTACCACTTCGCTTGCGATTGTCACTGGCTCTTATTTCGATTTGGTGACCACCCATCAATTTACCGTTGTGTGGACAGCCGCCGCAGCCATTACCGGCGGAGCGTTGGTCAATCTGGCGTTTACTTTTCCGTCCGAACCGCGTTTTATCGTCCAGCGTCCTTACCTGCGCTGGACGGGCGTTATCATTGGACTTACGCTTTTTGCCTTTGCTTTCCCAACTCTTTACGATTTTGAGAATCCCACCGCCTATATTCCCGCCTGGCAGTACATTTATGGCTTTATCGCCCTGAGCGCGGTTTTATATATATTGATGAACTTATATCATGCGCTTTACGCCCAATCGCCGGTGGTGAAAACTCAGGCGCGTGTGATTCTTGGCGGCGCTCTCCTGTCGTTTGCTCCCCTCATTGCCTGGCTGATTTTGGGCGCCGTTCATCCCGTCAATTTTTCGCCTTACCTGTTTTTGCCCCTCGCCCTGTTTCCCCTCGTGATTGGGTACACCATCCTGCGCTTTCGCTTTCTCCGCACGGATGAGGTCATGCGCCAAAGTCTGGTCTATGCGCTGCTGACCGTGTTGGCGGTCGGCGGATACGCATTGATGACGCTGGGCTTGGGCTTGTTTACGGGCGTCTTTTTGCCAGCCAACAACCCGTATCTGGTGGGCGCGTTCATTCTGGCGCTTGCCCTTGCGCTGGAGCCGGTTCGCGCCCGTTTGCAGCGGCTGATAGACACCCTGTTCTTTCATGGCGAGCGCGCCTATGAAGAACGACTCCGCGAGTTTACCCATAAACTCACCACAGCCTTGGATTTGCCGACCATCGGCGCCGCCTTGCGCCAGCAAATTGTCTCCACGCTGGCGCCGAGCAGGATTCATGTCTACGCCTACGATACGCTCAACGACCTCTTCGCCGCCCTGCCCGGCGACGACCGCCGCCCGACGAGCGACATTCGATTTATGGCGACCAGCCCTTTTGTACGCTACTTCCAAGCCGAAAAGCTGCCTCTTTACTTGGATAATATTTCCGACCTGCCGCCGGCGCTTCAATCGGAACAGTCGCGCTTGGCTCTTTTGGGAGCGCGACTATTTATCGGTTTTCCCGGCAAACAGAGGATTAATGGCTGGCTTGCTCTTGGCTCCCGTCTTTCGGGACAGCCCTACACTCCTCGCGACCTTCAATTTCTCGAAAATCTCTGCGACCAGGCTTCGATTGCCATCGAGCGTCTGCAGACGGTCGCCCATCTTGAGCGGCAAATTCAAGAAATGAACGCGTTGACCCGCGTATCGCAGGGCGTCAACGTAACCCTGACCTTCGACGACGTCTTGGAACTTATTTACGCTCAAACGGCTCAAATTATTCCCACCTCGCATTTCCATATCACCTTATACAACGAAGCCAGCGACTATTATTATTACGCCTTCTGTGTGGAAAACAACGAGCGTATTCCTGAACGGGAAAACCTGCCCTTTTCCGCCAGCACAGACCTCAGCCCGGAAGTCATCCACCGCAGCCGCCAGATTATCACGCAGGATTACATTCGCGAGTGCCGCGCGCGCAACCTCACGCCTATTCTTGAAAACGTCTTTGCGTGGATGGGCGTGCCGCTCAACGCCGGCGCCGAATCCATCGGCGCGTTGAGCGTCGGCAGCCGCGACGGAGCGACCGCCTACACCCGCGGTCAACTTGGATTGCTGCAAGCCATTGCGGACCAAACGGCGGGCGCAATCGTCAAAGCCCGCCTGCTTCAAGAAACCCAACAGCGCGCTCGTCAATTGTCCACGCTGAACGAAATTACCCGCCAGTTGACCTCCACCCTTGAACTGGAACCTCTTTTGCAAAATATTCTCGAAAACGCCGTCGGTATTTTGAATTGCGAAGCCGGCAGCCTTTTCCTCCTTGACGAGCAAACAAGGGAATTGGTCTTCAAGGTGACCGTCGGTCCCGTAGCCGCCAACCTGGTCGGACAACGCCTGCCGCCCGGTACGGGCATCGTTGGGCGCGCCGTTCAAACCCGCGCCCCTGTCATCGAGAACGAAGACCAGCGCGTCGCCTCCAGGCGTTTTAGCGGCGTAGACCAGCAAACCGGCTTTATCAGCCGCTCGTTAATGGCTGTGCCTTTGCAAGTTAAAGATACGGTTATCGGAGTCATTGAAGTCATTAACCGCCGCGACGGGCTGCCCTTCGTCGCAGCCGACCAGGAACTCCTCAGCGCCTTTGCCGGGCAGGCGGCTGTGGCGATTGAAAATACCCGCTTGTTTATGCTGACCGACCAGCAATTGGCGACCCGCGTAGAGGAACTCTCGGTGATGCAGAGAATTGACCGCGAGTTAAACGCCAGCCTCGAAATGGACCGCGCCATGCGCATTACCCTTGATTGGGCGCTGCGTCAGTCCGGCGCCGAAGCCGGCTTGATTGGCATGTTGGAAGAAGGAAAACTGCGCGTCATGGCGCATCAGGGCTTCGATGAACGCATGGAAAACCTGCCCGACCAAACGATGAAAGTGGAATTATCCGCCATGAATCTCGCCGTGCAGACGGGGCAGCCGCAGGCGCTGAATGTCGCGAACGTTGCGGAAAAGCTTTTGCCGATAGCCCATACTCAACTGGTGATTCCCATCCGCCGCGAAACTCAGGTGATTGGGCTGCTCCACCTTGAAAGCACAAGCGACTCCAATGTGGATATTGACTTTTTAACCCGCCTGACCGACCATGCCGCCATCGCCATTTCCAACGCTCAACTGTTTGGCGAAGTGCAGCGCGCCAATATCGCCAAGAGCGATTTCGTTTCCTTCGTCGCCCATGAGTTGAAAAATCCGATGACCTCCATCAAGGGCTACACCGAATTGCTTGCCGGCGGCGCGGTAGGACAGATTAACGAAATGCAGGCTAACTTTTTGAACACCATCAAATCCAACGTCGAGCGCATGTCCACTTTAGTTTCGGACCTCAACGACAATTCCAAGATTGAGGCTGGACGTTTGCGTCTCGAATACAAGGCGACCAGCGCGCCGGATGTGGTGGATGAAGTGGTCCGTTCCATTAAGCGCCAGGTTGAAGAGAAGAAACAAACCCTTGAAGTGGTCCTGCCTGATACGGTCTCTCCCATGTGGGCTGACCGCATCCGCGTGGCGCAAGTGCTTACCAATCTGGTCAGCAACGCATACAAGTACACCTCGGAGGGCGGTCATATTCAAGTGGGCGTGGAGGAAGTTCAGAATCGCTGGGATGCAAATGGAGCGCCCCGCGTCATCCACTTTTGGGTGAAAGACAATGGGATTGGTTTGAGTCTTGAAGACCAGCAAAAAATGTTCCAAAAATTCTTTCGTTCCGAAGACCCCAAAGCCCGCGAAGCCCCCGGAACCGGCTTGGGGCTTAACATCACCAAAAGCCTTGTGGAAATGCAGGGCGGACGAATCTGGTTTGAGAGCGAATACCGCAAGGGAACAACTTTTCATTTTACAATCCCGGTAGCGGGGGAGTAGGAAGGCGTTATGACATTGGTCGCATCCGTGGGGTCCGCTCAAGCCCTTGACGGGCGGGAAGCCGGCTTGCAGGCGGCGCATCAAGCGTTGAATCGCATGGGCGCGAATACCCCGGGTTTCGCCGTTGTGATTGCATCGCATCAATACCAGCCGCGCGATGTCTTGAATGGCGTGAACAGCCTGTTGGGCGACGTGCCGTTGCTTGGGTTCGGTTCTCCCGTTAGCCTCACCCATGAAGGGCAGCATCCGCACTCGGTAACGGTGGCTTTGCTGGCTGGCGACTTTCAAGCGGAATCGCATTGGTTTCCCGGCTATGCCCAATCTGGGCGGGAGACTGCCCTTAAAGTTCTGCAATACATGGCTGCGCGGGAAGAACGCCAAACCTTGCTGTTTTTCGCCGACGGTTTTAACGGCGACGCCGAACAATT
>JAIWOB010000066.1 GCA_020217065.1 Chloroflexota bacterium
TTGCGGCGCCCTCACTCCCTGGTTGAATCTGGCGGGCGGCTTGTCAAGCGGCGACCTTAACACAGGCTATACCTATCAAATGGCGGGAAATCAAAGCGGTTCCGGCGGGCTGGCAGCCGGCTTTTTGCGGGGAAATCTTAAAGTTGGAATTGGATATGACCACGGCTGGGAACAGGTGGGAAAACAGTTTCGCGTTACCCGCTCGCGCGGCTTTTGGCTGCGAACCCTTGACGGACGCCCCGCTTCGGAGACCTACGCCTCCGTTTTTGGGTATCCTGCCCGCGATTGGGCGTTCCCGCCGCTGAGTTATCTTGCTCGTTTGTATCCGCTTGGAATTGAACAAGGCGACGAACTCATTGTGCGTTCTCCTATCCGCGTGGAGGCGGACGGCAGTTTTCGCATGAACGCCGCCATTCGCGACGGCGTTGACGCTTACCTGCTTGTGGGAAATCGCGCCGCCTGTGAACGCGCGGCGCGCAACGCCGCCCAGCAGGCGCTGCTGAGGCTTGGAGGGGCAAAGCCTGCGCTTGTCCTCATCCTGGTAGATATTGCCTGGCAGTTGCTTTTGAAAGCCGAGTATGGCGTGGAAATTGCCGCCGTACAGGAAATTTTGGGAGCGAAAATTCCAATTGCCGGCGGCTACACTTTGGGACAGACGCTTCCGGACGAAGCCTCTCCTCCGAAGTTCCTGAATCAACATATTGTCGTCATCGCCTTCGGGGAGCAGAAGTTCGAAGCCTGAGTTCCGCAGATTCCGTTTATGGGATGAACAGGGGGGCGTTCTGTTGGTCTTCCTCGTTATTCCGTTCCTCTAGCACTTGCGAGGCAGGGAGCGAGTTGTCGGTTGTCTTTTCGATGGCTCGTTCTTGCAAATTGATTTCTTCCATCTTCGCTTGAGATGCGGCTGTCATTTTGGTCTCTCCTTTGGTTTAAAAAAATACGGCGTTCATCCCAAATGGGACGAACGTCGCGGCGTCCGTGGTGCCACCCAACTTAGGCTGGGTTTTTAAAAAACATCCCGTTGTGATGCAACGGGAATCCAGCCTCACTCAGCGTCAGCGGGAAGAGACAACGCTCTTCCGATTTGACCTTGCAGGATAACGGGAGCAATGCCCGGCTCAGACTACTCAACCTCCAATCACGCGCTTTGAAGAGATTTTTCGCCTTGCGGCTCGGGGAACCATTTGGTTTTGTCGTTTCGGGCAGGACTTTCACCGCATTCCGCCTGCTCTCTGTGCCGTCTTGCAAAACGTACTTTTTCCCGTCACAGCCTTTGTAGTTTTGGCTGATTATACGCGAAGCGCTTAAAATGTCAACAAAATTCCGTTTTGGGAACGGCGAAATGGTATGAATTTGGGATATCGCCTCGTCTTGGCTTGGGAAAAATACATCGCCGGAGACTTTGCGGTGTTATTTTGCCTAAATCTGATTACTTGGAGCCTCGATGAATAAGGAACAACTGCTTGATTTGTATTACCAAATGGTCATCATCCGCCGTGTGGAAGAGCGCGGCGCGGAACTGTATCAATCTGGAAAAATCGGCGGTTTCATGCATTTATATATCGGGCAGGAAGCCGTCTCGACGGGTCTGATTGCGGCGCGCGAGCCGCGTGACCGCGTAATCACCGCCTACCGCGACCACGGCGTGGCGTTGAATTGCGGCATCTCCGCCAATGAAGTGATGGCGGAACTGCTCGGCAAGGCGACGGGAATGTCGAAGGGCAAGGGCGGCTCGATGCACATGGCAAGCGTGGAAAAGAACATGTGGGGCGGCCACGCCATTGTGGGCGGACATCTGCCCATTGCGGCAGGACTGGCTCTCGGCGACCAGTATGCGAAAAACGATAACGTCACCATCTGCATGTTCGGCGACGGCGCGACCAACATTGGTTACTTCCATGAAGCGTTGAATTTGGCAAAGACTTGGGGTCTGCGCGTGTTGTGGGTGTGCGAAAACAATCAGTATGGCATGGGGACGAGCGTGGAGCGCGCCTCAGCCGTGGATGAAATTCGCCAGAAAGCCGAAGGCTATGGGATGAAGAATGCAGCGGTCAACGGGATGGATGTGATGGCGGTCTATGAAGCGGCGAAGGAGGCGATTGCCTACGTGCGCAAGGAAAGTCAGCCCTTCTTCCTGGAAGTGAACACCTACCGCTTCCGCGGTCACTCGATGGGCGACCCCGAACGCTACCGCAAAGCGGAAGAAGTGAAGCAGTGGCAGGAAAACGACCCCATCGGTATCTTCAACAAATACCTGCTGGATAAGAAAATCGCCACCCGCAAAGCGCTGGATGAAATCGAAGCGCGCGTGGAAGAGGAAGTGCAAAAGGCGGTGGAGTTTGCGGAGACTTCTCCCGAACCCCCGCTGGAGGCTTTGTTCGAGGATGTGTATGCGGAATAGGATTGTTGGCGACTGAAGTCGTAGCAACAATTGCAAAGTCTGCGAAGGCAGACTTCCGAAGACGACGAAGGTCGTCTTTGAAATGCGCAGGAGCGATTTCAATCGCCGCGCATGACCAATGCTGTAAAAAGGAGCAAAAGATGCGTGAACCCTACACCCAACTCTACGTTCATCTGGTTTGGGCGACATGGGACAGGCTGCCAATGGTCACTGCAAATTTGGAGCCGCGCATCTACGCTGCAATTGCGGAGAAATGTCGGGAACACAAATGTCTGCCCATCGCCATAGGCGGCATCGAAGACCATGTCCATTTGTTGACCCGATTCCACACAACCACAGCGATCGCAACGCTGGTCAAGGAAGTGAAAGGCTCATCATCACACCTGGTCACCCACGCCATCATGCCCGGCGCATTTTTCAAATGGCAGGGCGCATATGGAGCGTTCACCATCCGTAAGTCGGAAGCGCCAAAGGTGAAAGCGTACATCGAAAATCAGAAACAGCATCATGCGGAGAATACACTCGTGCCTGAGTTGGAAGAGGTGTTCGAGCAGGATGAGGAATGATTGTTTGCGTCTCAAGTCGCGTCAACAATTACGAAGTCTGCCTTCGCAGACTTCTAAAGACGACGAAGGTCGTCTTCGCAAATGTTGATGCGGTTTCAACCGCCAACATTAAATTAACCAATCGAATTGACTGAGGAACCACATTCTATGGCAAAAATCACCATGCGCGAGGCAATCTCGCAAGCCCTAATGGAAGAAATGGACCGCGACCCCGCCGTCTTCATTCTCGGCGAGGAAGTCGGTGTGTGGGGCGGCACGTATGCCGTCACCAAAGGTTTCTACGATAAGTACGGACCCCAGCGCGTCAAAGATACGCCCATTGCCGAAAACGCCATTCTCGGCGCAGCCATTGGCGCGGCGATGGTGGGTCAACGTCCCATCGCGGAATTGATGACCATCAACTTCGCCTTCTCGGCGATGGATTACATCGTCAACCAGGCGGCAAAACTGCGCTACATGTTCGGCGGGCAGTTCACCCTCCCGCTCGTCATCCGCGCCGTGGGCGGCGGCGGACGTCAACTTGGCGCCACGCACTCACAAACGCCCGATGCCATCTTCGCGCACTTTCCCGGCCTCAAAGTCGTCTCGCCGGGCACGCCCGAAGATGCAAAAGGCTTGCTCAAATCTGCCATCCGCTCGAATGACCCGATTCTCTTCATCGAACACGCCACCATGTATCAGGTGCGCGGCGAAGTCCCCGAGGGCGAGTATCTCATTCCCATCGGCAAATCCAAAGTCCAGCGCCCCGGGCGCGACCTGACCATCGTCACCTACTGCAAAGGGCTCGAACTCTCGATGAAAGCAGCAGACGAATTGGCAAAGGAAGGCATCGAAGCCGAAATCGTGGACCTGCGCACTCTGCGCCCGCTCGACATGGAGCCCGTGCTCGAATCCTTCAAGAAAACCAACCGCGCCATCGTCGTCGAAGAAGGCTGGAAGTCCTACGGCGTCGGCAGCGAAATCGTCAGCCGCATCTACGAAGAAGCCTTCGACTACGTGGACGCCCCCATTCTGCGCGTGGCGCAAAAAGAAGCGCCGCTGCCCTACAACCGCACGCTCGAACAAGCCGCATTGCCGCAAGTGCCAGATATCATCGCCGCGGCAAAGGAGGTGTTGAAGTAATGGCTGAAATCATCAACATGCCCAAACTCGGCTTCGACATGGCGGAAGGCACGCTTGTCCGCTGGGTCAAGCAGGTGGGCGAACCCATCCACAAAGGCGACGTGCTCGCCGAAATCGAAACCGACAAAGCCACCGTGGAAGTGGAATCCCCCGCCAGCGGCGTGGTCTTGCAGCACATCGTCGAACAGGGGACGGTGGTGCCAGTCAACGCGCCGATTGCGGTGGTGGGAGCGCAAGGAGAGGTGGTGAGTGATCAGTTATCAGTAAGCAGTGATCAGTCATCAGTGAGCGGCAAGAAACCGGCCACAGATGACAGACCCCAGCCCGCCGCTGCGCTTCAGACTCCGCCGACGCCTGCTCCTGCTCCCCAAGCAGTTTCCTCCCCTGAACCGTCGTCTGTCGTCAAAGCATCTCCGCTTGCGAAGAAAATCGCCCGCGAAAAGAACCTGGATTTATCCCGCATTCAAGGCACGGGTCCCGGCGGGCGGATTGTACGGCGCGACATCGAGGCAGTCATCAGTCATCAGCCGTCGGTGAGCAGTGTTCCAGCCGCCGCTCCAGTGACCAGTTACCCGTTACCCACCTCCACCGAAGACAAAACCATCTCCACCACCAAACTCCGTCAAGCCATCGGGCGCCGCCTGGTCGAATCCAAGCAGAGCATCCCCCACTTCTATGTGACGCACGAATACAAGATGGATGCGCTGATGGATATTCGCAAGCAAGCGAATGCCTTCCTGCCCGATAACGAGAAACTCTCCGTCAACGACTTCATCGTCAAAGCGGTGGCGCTCGCCCTGCGGCAGTTCCCCAACCTCAATGCCACCCTCAAAGGCAGCGAAATTATCCAGTTCGGGCATGTCAATGTCGGCGTGGCAGTGACCGTGCCCGGCGGGCTGATGACCGTCGTCGTGAAAGATGCGGATGCGAAGCCTCTGCGGCAAATCTCCGCCGAAATCAAGGCAATGGCGGCGCGCGCGCGCGAAGGCAAGGTCAAGCCGGAGGACGTGGAAGGCTCCACATTCTCCACCTCCAACCTCGGCATGTACGACGTGGAGGAATTCATTGCCATCATCAACCCGCCCGAAGCCGCAATTCTGGCGATTGGCTCGGCGCGCGAGGTCCCTGTGGTGGAAGGCGGCGAAATCAAAATTGGCTGGCGCATGAAAGCCACCATCTCCGTTGACCACCGCGTCAGCGACGGGGCGGAAGCGGCGCAGTTCATGCAAAAACTGGCTGAATTCCTGGAAAATCCCGTAAGGATGCTGGTGTAAGATACGGCTTCCGAAATCAAATCTGATTCGGAAGCCTTTGTTTTTTAACGGCGGGTTATTTTTCCTCCGCCGCATTCAAACGCCAGACTGCCAGCGCAAAAAAGAGCGCGCCATATCCTGCCAGCGCAGCGGAAGGAATCAAGACCGACTCGACGCCAAGCCCGCGCGCGACGATGTTTTCAAATCCATCCATTCCCCAAGCGATAGGGGATAGGTGACCGATGACGCGAAAGGTCTCTCCGGTCACTTCGAGCGGAACCCAGGCTCCGCCCAAACCCGCAAACACAAACATCGGCACAAGAGAGAAAATAATGGCTTGTTCTTCATTTTTCGCCAGGACGCCGATTAATAACCCCATCGCCGAGATGCACAACGCCGCGCAAAACGCCGCCAGCAGGGTCGCTTGCGGCAGGCGAAAATAATTCACCCCCAAAGCAATCTGACCAAATGTAATCAGGATGGAAAACTGGGCGAAAATCAGCAGGAAGATTGCCAGGTAGTGACCCAGCGCAACATGGATGCGGCGCGTGTTTGTGGTCAGCAGACGTTGTAAGGTGCGCGACTTGCGTTCGGCGACAATCACCTGCGCCGCCGTCAACAGCCCTGCAATCGCAAATTGCAGCATCATGCCCGGAGATGTGTGCGCCAGCGCGCGGTTTGCAAGATTTGCTTTTTCAAGAGCCAGGCTGGACGTTTCGTGAATTGTGATGGGAGGCTCCTCCCAGGCGGAAAGGGTCTGGTCGAAGGCATAGTCGAAAGGAACGCCTTCCAATTCCATGTTTTCCATAACCTCAGCCGTGCGCGCCGCCCCGTCTATGCGGCTGGCTGCGCTGAGCAATTCCGCTTTGACTGTTGTCCACGCTTGCACGCTGGTATCTGCAATCACAATCAAGCGGACGGTTTTGTCTTTAACAACCGCCTTGCCGTATCCCTGGGGAACAATCACGGCTGCCGCTAAATCCCCTTCCGCGACCAGTTTTTCGAGGTCGGCTTCGGAAAAGAGAACGCTTTCTTCTAGGCGAATCACTTCGGAATTTGCCAGCAGACGATGAAGTTTATCCGTCACCCAATGGTCGTCCAGCGCAAGATAGCCGACGGGAAGGCGCGAATCGGATTCGCCGCCAAATCCGCCGAAAGCATAGCCAAAGAGGAAGGTGAAGAGTATCGGCATGATGAGCAGGAACATGAAGACCTTGAAGTCGCGCGATAATTGCAAAAGGTCTTTGAAAGCAATGTCTAGAATGCGAAGCATTGAATGTCTCCAAAAATGCCGCTGTCGCGCTTGTCGCCGCATTATGCGTAGCGACGATTAAATTTCCATACGCCGACAACAAAAAATACGGCGCTCCATGCAAGCGAAACCAGCAGGGTTAGAAAAATGCTTTCGGGCGATTCTCCAGACATGGATTGCGTCAGTCCGCGCACAGCCCAACCCTGCGGAACGAGCAGAGAGACGGCGTCGCCCATTGTTTGGGCGGCGGGCGAGTTCATGGCAAATATCTTAATCATGCCCATCATGCCGGTCACGGTTAACACGCCGCCGAACAACACGCCGCCCTGCTTGGTGTTTTTGAGGAACGAGTTGATGAAAATCCCGAACGATGAGGCGGTAAAAATAATGCCCGCCGCCATCATGGACGCCGATTTAGGCTCGCCCCATTGGATTCCGAAGATGAAGCGGGCGGCTAAGATTAAAACGACCACTTGCACGCATACGGTCAGGAAGACGGAAAACAGTTTGCCGGTCAAAATGACCGCCTGGGGGGTGGGCGTGGTAAACAGGCGCGGCAGGGTGCGTTCCTCTTCTTCCCGCAGGATGCTTTGCGCTGTGGAAGCGCCGGTGAAAAACGCGTAAAACACCATCATCCCGCCCATGATTGGTCCGACGATACTTAATAACAGGCTCTGAGTTTCTTCTTCTTTCCTTTGCGCGCCGCCCGAGGGATTCCGCGTTTCCAAAAGCTCGTCTTCCATATCCTCGTTTTCGGCAAGCGAGATTTTCAAATATTGTTGCGCTACCTGACCCGCTAAGCCGCGCTGGCTTTCGTCCGCTTCATCCAAAAACACAGTGACGGCGATTTTCACTCCCGACATCCCATCCAAAAAACGGTTGAGGACGGCTTTTATAATGGCTGGACCAATCGTCAAAGTAGGGTCCTGATAAAACTCGATGAAGGCTTCTTCATCCACGTCGGCAAACTGATGGGAGAAATCCGCTGGGATGATGATTGCCACCTGCGCGGCTTGACTATCCACCGCGCTGCGGGCGGACTCTGCGCTGTCTGTCAGCGCGACCTCGATGAGGTCCGCCATTTCCTCGCTTTGCAAAATGCTGACGACCAACTCGCCCATCGTCTCGGCTTTCTTGCCGCCGGGGATGTTCTTGGGATTGACCTGAAATTTGGGTCCTCCCTCGTCAAGGTTGGCGATAACGACTTTTGTCTTGGGCAGGCTGAAGCCGCCTTCGCTGGCGATATTGCCGAACATGACATAAAACAATCCCGTTACCAACAGCGGCACGCCAAACATGAAGACTATCGCGAAAGCGCTGCGGAAGGAACGGGTCAGGTCTTTGAGCGCAATATCAAACGCTTTCATGTCATCCTCAATCGCGCAGCGCCCGCCCCGTGAGGTGCAAAAACACCGCTTCGAGGTTTGGTTCGCGGATATTGACGGAGGTGATGCGGGCGGAGAGGCGCGACGCGGCTTCGAACAAATGCGGCAGCGCCAGATTGCTGTCGTTGACCAGCGCCGTCGCCACGCCGTTTTCCGCGGCGACATGAGACACGCCTTCGATTTCCCGCCAAGCCGCCGCAACGCTTTCGACATGCGCGTTAAGGGTCAGGTCAATGCGGGTTTGTTGTCCCACTAATTTGACCAGTTCCTCGTTTGTGCCGCAGGCAATCAACTTGCCGTGGTCCATAATTCCGATGTGGTCCGAAAGCTCTTGCGCTTCTTCCATGTAGTGCGTGGTGTAAAGGACGGTCATGCCCTCGTTCTTCAGCCTGACGACGTTGTCGAGGATATTGCGCCGCGATTGCGGGTCAATGCCGACCGTCGGTTCGTCCATGTAAACGACTTGCGGCTTATGCAGCAGCGCGACGCCGATGTTGACGCGCCGTTTCATTCCGCCCGAATACTTGCCCACCCGTTCGTTGGCTCTGTCGCGCAGACCGATGACCTCTAAAACCTCGTCAACCCGCGCCTTGAGTTTTGAGCCGCGCAGGTCGTACATCTTGCCCCAGAAGGTCAAATTCTCGCGGGCGCTCAGGTCTTCATAGAGGGCAATCTCCTGAGGAACCACCCCTAAAACCGACTTGACGCCGCTTGGGTCTGAACGAATCGAACGCCCCATCACGCGGGCGTCGCCGTCGTCGGGCCGCAACAGGCAGGATAGCATGGAAATGGTCGTCGTTTTGCCTGCCCCATTGGGACCAAGCAGACTGAAAATTTCGCCGCGGTTAACTTGAAAGCTCACGCCTTGAACGGCGCGATTTTCCCCAAAGGATTTACGCAAGTCCAGCGCTTCGATGGCGGGCAAGTCGCTCATGACAGATTCTCTCTTTGCGCGTTGAATTTCTATGTCAGAATATACGCAATTTTACCCCTCAGGGCGCAAATTTGGCGACTGCCGCAAAGCGCCTTTCCAGCCGCTTTGGGTTGGATAAGTTCTGATTGAACGTTTGCGGCGGGAAAGCCGCGTTACCGAATCGCGGGAAATTGGGTCAAGCGGCGGCTGGCTCCGCGTTTGTCTGTTGGAGCTTTTGCTGAATGCTCTTCATCAACGCTTCGCGGCGTTTTAACATCTCGCGGTATTCGAGACGGTGCGTGTCCGAAATTTCCATTCGAAGTTCGGCGATGTCGCTTTCGAGGATGTCGAACAACAATTGCCGTTCTTCCTCTGTGAAAATCGTTTGAAGCATGGGATGCCTCCTTTCCTCTTCAAACCTATACCGAAAAGGCGTTTATCCGCTGCAAAGTCCTTTATTTTCATTTTATAACAAAACTTAAGCGATACAACAGGCAATTTGGGCGCGTCAAAGACGCGGGAGGCTGGGAGTATAATCGTTGCATGTCCAACGACCTGTTCGACCATGCCCTGCGCGAACGAATGAAAAGCGAAGCGCCGCTTGCCGCGCGGATGCGTCCGCGCACGCTGGAGGAATATATCGGGCAGGAACACATCATCGGCGATGGCAAACTGTTGCGCCGCGCCATCGAAGCCGACCGCCTGTTCTCGTCCATCATTTTGTGGGGACCGCCCGGCACCGGCAAGACCACGCTGGCGCAGGTCATCGCCAACACCACCCGCAGTCATTTTGTGACCATCTCCGCCATCCTCGCAGGCAAAGCCGATTTGCGCGCGGTCATTGACGATGCTCTTGAGCGCAGGCGGCTGCATAACAAGCGCACCATTCTTTTTGTAGACGAAGTTCATCGCTGGAACAAGGCGCAGCAGGACGCGCTTCTCCCTCATGTTGAAAACGGCACGTTCACCCTGATTGGCGCGACGACGGAGAATCCATACTTCGAGGTAATCAAAGCCCTGATTTCGCGCTCACGGGTGTTTCAACTCCGCAACCTGAATCAAACCGAAACGGGGATTCTACTCGACCGGGCTTTGTCCGACCCGGAGC
>JAIWOB010000067.1 GCA_020217065.1 Chloroflexota bacterium
GCGGTTACGGCGGCAGGAAGATTCTCCTCGACCCTGACGCCCGCGCCCACATCATCGAAGTTGCCAGCGGCGACGCCCGCAACGCGCTTAATGCGCTGGAACTCGCCGTGGAGTCAACGTCTCCCAATGCGGAAGGCGTCATTCACATCACGCTGGACGTGGCGCAGGAATCGATTCAACGCCGCGCGGTTTTGTACGACAAAGACGGCGACGCCCACTACGATACGATTTCCGCCTTCATCAAATCGGTGCGCGGCTCCGACCCCGACGCGGCGCTGTACTGGCTGGCAAAGATGATTTACGCGGGCGAAGATCCCAAGTTTATTTTGCGGCGGCTGATTATTCTGGCGGGCGAAGATATCGGTCTGGCTGACCCCATGGGGTTGGTGGTCGCCAACTCGGCGGCGCAAGCCTTTGACTACATCGGCTTGCCGGAGGGGATTTATCCCATTGTCGAAGCGACCCTGTACCTTGCCACCGCGCCCAAGTCCAACAGCGCCGCCGCCTATTTTAGCGCAATGAAGAAGATTGAAGAGGAGGGACAGGTTTCGGTTCCGCGCCACCTTGCAGACGGCAACCGCGACGCCGCCGCCACCGGACAGGGCAGGGGCTATCTTTATCCGCACGACAGCGAAGGTCATTTTGTCCCGCAGCAATATCTTCCCAAGCGGCTGCTCGGCGCATATTTCTATTCGCCGTCACAGGAGGGCTACGAAGCGCAGGTCAAGTCAAGGCTGGAGATGTGGCGCGAGGCGCAGCGCAAGGCGCTGGGCATTGAACGCCGTGAGGATGTCCCCGCCTTGAGCGAAGAGCAAATTCTCGAGATGAAGAGGAAGATAAAATAATGCCCCTTCTCCTTCTCATCCGCCACGGCGAAAACGATTATGTCAAGACAGGCAAACTTGCGGGCAGACTGCCCGGAGTCCGCCTCAACGAGCGGGGACAAAAACAGGCTCAGGCGTTGGGCGAGGCGTTGAAAGATGCGCCGCTCAAAGCCGTCTATTCCAGCCCGTTGGAAAGGGCGATGGAAACCGCCGCGCCAATCGCCTCCGCGCGCGGGCTGAGAATCATCCCCGAGCCTGATTTGATGGATACGGACGTAGGCAAGTGGCAGGGCAGGTCGTGGAAAGTATTGCGCCTGACCAAAGCCTGGCAGGTCGTTCAACGTTCTCCTTCGCGCTTTCGCTTTCCGGACGGCGAGTCGTTTCCTGAAACGCAAGTGCGGGTGGTCAATGTCTTGGAAAGGATTATCCGAAGCCATAAGCCGCAGGATATTGTGGCGGCGGTTTTTCACGCCGACCCCATCAAACTGGCGGCGGCGCATTTTCTTGGGATGCCGCTGGATAATTTTCAGCGCCTCGGCTGCGATACAGGCTCAGTGACCGCCCTGCAAATCGGCGAAACGGGGGCAAGTCTGATAAGGTTGAATCAACGCCCGCCGTTTGAGTTCTTAAAAAAGTAGGACGGGATTAATCCCGTCCTGCGCTTTATTTCCACAACTTTGCAAGTTCGTTCAATGACTTGTAATATGGCTCGACGCTGGGAATATAGTGCCGCTCGTCCTTCGCGTGCGGACCGACGCCCGTCTGCCCCCATACGACCGCCTGTCCGCCTGGAGCGAACCTTGCGCTGGTGCCAGGAAGTTTGCGCCCGATTCTTGGCTCTTCGCCCGAAACGTTTTTCACGGCTTGAATCAACGCCAGCAGGGCGGGGTTTTGCTTATCGCATGCCACGCCGTTTTCCATCACGTTCATGCGGAGTTCGAGGCCGTTGGCTTCGCAATAGGCGAGGACTTCATCCTTCATCTTGAAGGTATCATCCTGCGGGATGGGACGAATCTCCACGCCTAAAATTCCCTCGGCGGCGGTGACGTTATACACGCCCACCGTCCCCACGTTGATGAACGGGAACTTCGCCTGCGACTGCCAGCCGTCGGACGATTTCAGCGTGAGATGTTTGGCGAAGATTTCGCTCAAAGCGGCGCGGGCGGCAATTAACTTTTCGCTTAGGTCGGCGGAACCAGCCAAGCCAGAGTGACCTTTCGCGCCGCGCGCAATCACATCGAAACGCATCACGCCGCGATTCTCAGGGCAGATTTCGCCGAACAGCTCTGTCCCTTTTTCGCCTGTCCGCTCGCCCGCGATGAAAAGGGACGGCGTGAGTTTCAGGTCGTCCAAAACATACGGCGTGCCCCACGCTTCGGCTTCGCCGTTCTCTTCGTTGCCGACCAGCATCAGGGATACATTTGGATACGGCGCGCCAGCCTTTATCACATCCTTCATCCAAACCATGTAGGTCGCCACGACGGTTTTCATGTCCGCCGCGCCGCGTCCCCAGAGATAATCGCCGTCAATTCTTGGAGTGAATTGAGAATCGTCAGGTTCGGGTTCAACGACGTCAAAATGTCCTGTCAGCAAAATCGGCGACTTTTGTCCTTCGACCTTCGACTCAGGAAACGTCGCATACACCGCGGGATACTTCCCATCGTAATACTTGACGTCCAACCCGGCGTTCCGCAAATAATCGTCCACCAGCGAACCCGCGCGATGGACTTCGTCCAGCCGCTCGTCGGGGCAAGCCGTGACTGATGGAATGCGAATCAACTGCTGGGCGAGGTCGAGGATTTCGCTGGTCTTATCGGGATACGAAAGCTCGATGACCGCTTGCGCGCGGGCGCGGAATTGAATCGGCGCGTTGGGCGTTTGGCGGACCGCGTCGCGGCTGCGCTGGAGAAATTCCGCAATCTTCGCTGACTCTTCTCCCAATGAGCCGTACTCCGCGGCGATGCGTTCCACGTCCGCCTTGACCTGCGCTTCGCGCTCGAAGTGCAATTCCTTCAAAACCTCCAGCGGAATTTCGCCGTATTCGTTCGCTTCGGGCAGCAGCCGGGCGCGAATCTTTTCGGCGGTGTTGCGCGCTCCGTCCGCCATCTCAACCAGCGGCGTCAGGTCAGCCCACAGGTTCAAGGCTTCCGCCAGCGGCTTGAGTTCGTTCAACGTCCACTTGAGAAACTCGCGCATGGCAATCGGTTTCCCTGTGAACGGGTTGGCAATCTCGGCGCGCATCCCATGCTGGGCGGCGAGGTTTTCGTTGGCGCGGGCGCGGGTGATGTCCTCGCGGTCGTAACGGAAGGCGCGCGCAAACTGCGGGTCGGAGTAAATCCGCAGGAGCAGGAGATGCTTGAAGGTCAGGTTGGCGATATCGAGTTCGAGGCTGTGACCGCCTTCGTCGGTGCGGACTTCGACGCGCCCCATCGGCAGGTTGATTCGCGCCATCAGATTTTGTCTTTCAATTTGGAGCGCCATCTCTTCGGGAGGAGTGGACTGCCCCGCCGCGAACAAGCCGCGCTTGTACAACGCTGTCAGTTGGTCGCTGGTCGTCGAGATAATTCTCTCGACGGGGTCGGCGAACGAACGCGCGCGGACTGGAGTCCAGTTGTTGTTGCCGAAGCGGATTCCCGTGCGGACGAGGTCGTAGGAGATTTGCAGGTAATCGTTGTAGGAGCGATACAGGTCGGGGAGGTCAATCGCGGGCGGATTGGGGAAGGTGAGGTTGCGGACCGAGTCGAACTCGGTCAGCGCCACCACAGCGCGCCCGTCCCGAACTTGCGCCTTCATCGGCGTGGAAGCGTTGGTCGCAATGAAGAGCGCGGAGAAGGCGCGCAGCAGGCGCGTGGCGGTGATGTAAAACTCAGACTTGAAATCGTCGAGATGTTTGCCGCTGCGCTCGCGGGCGGGCAGGTGCATGAAGTCCCAGGCGAAGAGCGGGTCAGGCAGCGACAGGTTGGCGTGGATGCCCGTGGTGGCAAGCGACTCGCCGTACAGGTCAACGCATTTTTCAAGATAGCGCCGCTTGGCGATTCCCCAACTGCCGGGGATGGAACCGTGCCCGACATCGGTCAGGTAAAGCAGGTTGCCGTGCCAATAATAGAGCCGCTCCCCAAAAGTAGAGCCTGCCTTGTGTAGGGCGTTGATGAGGGCGGCTTCCATCAGGCGGGCTTCGTAAATCGCCCCGCGCGGATGGTAGTACGGGCGCGTCGCCCATTCAATCATCCAGTGGAAGACTTCCAATTGGCTGAATTGTTTCTGCCACGGCGGGATGCACTCGGCGCGCAGGTAGTCCACAAAGGATTGCTGGTTGGGACCCGCGCCCACGTTCAACAACGGACGCAGGTTTTCATCGAGCATGTTCCATTCCTGCTCGAAACCGCTCAGTCCGCTTTGGGGCTTCTCCTTGATGGACTGTTCAACGGCGAGATGATATTTGTCGGCGAATTTTTGAGGCATGAGAGAGTCCTAGGGTGGAATTAGTCAATAGGCAACGGTAAAAAGGGAATAGGGAATAGTATGGAAAAAATCCTATTCCCTATTCACCGCTCCCTAACCTATTTCTTCAAACTTTCCAAGCCCTCCATCATCCTCTTGAACGCGCCTTCGGTTCGTTCGGCGGGAGTGGCGTACGAGAAGCGAATCCAGTCGCCGCCGAAGGGGGAGAAGAACGCGCCAGGCACAATGGCGACGCCGTGGTTTTCGGCGAGGTATTGTCCGAGGGGTTCGCTGTCCGCCCAGCCCTTGGCTTTGAGGAATTCGCCCACATTGATAAAGGCATAATAGCCCTTGCCGATGATGTGCTGCATTCCGCTCTCGGCGAGGAGTTTCTTCAATACGATGCGGCTGGCGTTGGTCGGTTCGATGATGGTCTTTGCGGCTTCGAGGTAGCCCATTTCGTACGCCGCCATCGCAACCGCCAGCGCGTAGAAAGGCGGCATGACCGTGTGCGACGCGCGCGCCACGATGAACTTGATGACGCTTTCGTCCGCGAGTAAATGGCAGTTGCGGATGTTCGACGCGCCCAGCGACTTGGTCAACCCGTCGAGGAACATGATGCGTTTGCGCTCTTCGGGGGTGAAGAATTTGAGGAAGGAGTTCAAGTCCATCGGCGACTCGTCGGTCACGTAGTGGTACATCCAGTCGAAGAGGACGAACGCCGCGCCCGCTTCGAGAGCGGCTTTGGCGAGCGATACCTGCTTCTCGACGGCGATGGTCAAGCCTGTAGGGTTGTCGGGATTGGTGATGACCAGACCTGCGATTTTCCGTCCTTTCGACTCGGCAAACTTGACGCTTTCGCGGATGGCGTCTTCGGTGTACATCCAACCCTGAGCGGGGTCGCCGGGAGCCCAAAGCACGTTCGCCCCGACGCCGTACGGTCCCCAGTTGTAGGAAATCCACGGAACGCGCGAGACCATGATGAGGTCGCCCTGCCGTCCGTGACCGAGCGCCATCATCGCCTGATACGCCTTGACCAGCGCGTCGCGTCCGCCCGCAGCGCCGAGCACGTTGGCGGGTCCCCAGCCCGAAGCGGAGTCTAATTTCCAATACTGCTCCACAACAGACTTGCGGTAAGCGTCGGTTCCGAAGGGCATATCGTAGGACGTGCCATGTTCAATTTGCAATTGCGCGGCGCGTTCCAAAATCGCTTTCGGCACGCCGGGCAGAGACGCCCCGCCGTCGCCTTGGGAGGCGTCGAAAATCTTCGCGCCGGGATTCTTTTCCAAATAGACCTTCAACGACTTGTTGATAAGGAACATGCGCGAAGGCGGAATATCCGCCATTTGCTTGAGATGGTCGCTGACTGGGACGAGGTTCTTTTCGTCAACTGCAAAAACGGGGGTGGTGTTTGAGATGGACATGATGACTCCTTTAGGATATTAAGAAAAACGCCCCGAAGTTTCGGGGCGTCTGGTTTTACCTGGTCTACGATGATTTACTTTGCGGCTGCTCATCTGGCAAATACCAACGTCCCGTCACGGAATGGGTGCGGGTAGTACGATTGGTATTATTGTCAACGAGGATTGGGCTAAACATTGGGCGCAAGCATACCACCGCAGGAAACGCGCGTCAAGGCGTTCCAGCCGGCGCGGTAGGTGAGCAGGAAGCCGTATTCGATGCACTGATTATCTTTTGGATGCGAAAGAGGCAAATTTCTGGTCAATTTCGGGGCGTAAGTCCAGCCCAACTTTCTCGAAAACATCCAGTAGTTGTTCGTATGTTTTCTCGCCGCCGAGAAAATTCCAAAATTCATCGGCGACTTTTATTTCATTGGTTAAGTCGAACATCCCTTGAAACGTCCAGCGGTCGTAAGGCTCCGGCTCATAAGGATTGTAGGGAATTGCCAGCCCGGTATAAATCTTGGGCTTTGGAGGAATTGCGCCGCGAATTGCTACCCATTCCAGCATTTTTCTTTTGAAGCCCACAATTTCGTCTATATTTGGTTTGGCGGTTTTCAAGTCGAAGTAGTATTCTGTACCGTCGCGGTCTTCCAAAAACAGGTCAATTCGAGGGCGTTTTACTTTTTTCAGCGTCCCCTTTTGCGCAACGGACAAAATTTTCGCAATTTCCTTCGGCTTGTTGGGCTTGCTTCTGGCAGTTCGCAGGTCGTCTATCATCTGCTGAATAACAGCTTGGGCTTCGGCACTAATGGTAGTATTGAAATCTTTGTATTGATGTACCGCCCGCCGAAAATGCGGCTTTGCGATGACGGCGGCAACTTGTTCGAATACCGACGTCCCTAAACTGGTATTGATAGATTGGATAAAGGAAAACAATGCCATTCGGTCTTTCCCCAGCAGGCGGGTGTGGAAAGGCATATTGTTCGTTTCGGGGGCATAATCTGCCAGTTTGCGCCTGATTTGCTCTTTGAGCAGTTGTTCGATTTCCGCGCTTTGTTGGGGTAAAAGCGGCATGTTATAAATCCTTCATCATGAAAAAGATGGTTTCCTGATAAGGGTCGTCGCCTTGTTCAGTGCGCTTGGTTACGGCACGGTGAAATTCTTCGATAATTTTGAAGCCGCTTAATCTAGCAATTTCTGGATACAACCGAAATTTGTCATTTGCTACGATGAAAACTTTAGCATCGTCTTTCAGCACGGAATAAGCGTTACGCAGCACAGCGACAATGCCATCTACATAATCTTTTTGCGCCTGCTTCGATTTGCCGCGTTTTTTGGGGCCAATTTCCAATTCGTCCTGACGCGGGAAACCAAACAGTTCATAAGCGTAAATGTGCTGGTCGTGGTAATCAATTTGCCCTACATACGGCGGAGAGGTGAATATCCCGTCTATCAAACGTCCCGCAATCGGCGTTTGGGCAATTTCAGCCTTCAAATCCACTTTCCTGGAATCACCTTGAATGATGGTGACGCTCCTGTCGGAGCGCAATTTGTCGAACTGCGCCAGCCTTCTCGCAGTGTCTTCGCTATAGGCGTGAATTTTAGTAATGCAATTGTCAATGGGAACGCAATACCGATTGTGCTTTCTGCACCAGTATTCTTTGCCAACAGGCAAAGGCTTTTTGGGCGTTGCCAAGTCGTAATGGGGAACAAGACGGGACGAGCGCACAGCGCGGCTGAGAACCACCCGCAGCAGGTCTTGATATTCATACTGGGGAATTAAACGCCGATAATAGAGCATCTCAAGCAGGGCATTGGGCGCAAACCATTCGCGGAGATATTGGCTATTGCATTCGGCAAGCAGGCTTGCTTTCACTTCCTCCAATTCATCGTCGGGGAATAAGGGCAGCGTTGGGCTTTGCTCTCCCGCGAGTCGTTTCGAGAAGTTTGCAACGCGTTTTTCGACGTCCAAAATTTCCGTTCTTGCCTTGTTTATGTCGTATTTTGCGGTTTTTACGCCGGCGATGAGACAATTGAAGGGCGAAATATCAATCCCAATGGTGTGCATTTTCATCTCGTTGCCTTGCACCAGGGTTGTTCCTGAGCCCATAAATGGGTCGAGTATCACCGCGTCCGGCTCAAAGTAACGAGATAGGAACCACTCGACCAACTGTGGAATAAATTTCCCTAAATAGGGATGCAGCCTGTGAACATGCTTTGTCCGCTGATATTCCGGCAACCCATAAAAACCTAATTCGGGGTGCAAGCCCGCATGATGATGTTTTTCATCGCCTTGATTTACTAGAGCAAGAAAAACTCTTAATTCTTTGAGTGATACCCGCAGTTCGCCATTTTTAGCGCGCGCAATTTTTTCGCCCTTGTCGTTATATTTGGCGATTCGCCCGCGCTGGAGATAGTCGCGGATATTATGCGGTGTCTTGCCGACAATTCGCGCCGCTTCTTCAAGAGGTACTAACTCAAGCTCGTCTAACATATTCATCACTTTTCAAAGCAATTTTCTTGAATTATAGCGGTTAAATTCGCTGTCACTGCTTGCAATCGAAGATGTAAAAACGAAACAAATCTGCCTAACATAATCTAAGAATTCAAAACCCTCAAAATAAACTCCGCGGTGCGTTTGCCGGAACTTGCGTCTGTAAACGTAATCTCATCTTCCACAAACTTGCGGCGTTGGGCGGAATCGAGCGTGCGGTCCTTGAGGTAGGCGTTGAGCGCCTCGCGCAGTTCGGTTTCGCTGCCAGCCACGCGCCCCGCCTTTGCCTCGCGGAAGCGTTTATGCGTGGGCCAGTCGCCGATCTCTTTGAGCGAGAGGGAGAATTTACCGGGGTGATTCCAACCGTTGGGCGAATCGATTACCGCCGCAACGATGGGCGTATCATGCACGGCGGCTTCGACCACCATCGTCGAATAGACGGTGACAAACACGTCCGAATACGCCAGCATGGAGGATTTCTCGTCCATGTCTTCGCCGCCGTAGTAGCCGAGCGAGCCGCCCAGCGGCTTGGGCTGAACGACGTGTACGTGCGGGTATTGCTTCTCCAATTCGAACACGCGGCGGCGTTCTTCGACAAAAATCTTCGGCTTATCCTGAAAGTGACTCGGGTGCAGGCGGATCAACAATTGCGAAGGTTCTGCCAGCGAATCGGATGCAACCAACTTTGCCAGCGCTTCAATGTTGGGATAGTTCGGCGCAAAGTGGACGAAACTGCTGGCATACGAAATTAACTTGCGGTTCGGGTCGAGGTTGTGCAGTTTGAAGTATTCCTCGCGCGGCATGAGCCACTGCTTGCGGAAGTAGCCGTCATACGAAGGGATGCCGCCGATATTGACTCGTTCAGGGTCCCAATCAGAACCATAAACCAGTTCATCTTTTTGCAGTTGAGACCAGCAGGTCGCCCATTGTACGTCGGCGCCGGAGATGTTGTAACTGGACGAATTGTCCCATCCGACGATGACGGTCATATTCGGGATTCCGCGGCGGGCTGATTCGCGCAGGAGGTAGCGGTCCATGCGCCAGCCGGGGGTGGAGGCGATGACCAAATCGGGTTGGTATTTGTCGAAGAGGTCGGTATAAATTCCGGGGTCGGGGGTGAAGCGGTTTTGCATCCGCACGAGGAGTTTGCGCGCCCAGGCGAAATTCCGCAGCAGGAGAATCATCAGCGCGGAGGGAATCCAAATCCCCAGGCGGAACTTCCACGAGTTTTCCGCCCACACTTCCCAGATGTGGCTGTCCATGGCTTCGGTGTTGATGCGGCGCGAGCCGCCCACGCGGCGCAGGTAGGCAAGCAGCCATTGGAGACGAGGTTGTACTTTTTTGGCGTAGTCGGCCGCTTGTTTGAGGCGCAGCCCTTCAAAGATGAGGCGCGGGTTTCGATACGCGCCTTCGGCGCTACTCAACCCTCCTCCGCTAAAGCGTTCGGAGATTTTGTCTTTGGTTTCGTCATCGGTGAGGAGGACGACTTCGACGCCCGCGTTGAGCAGAGTCGGGACGACGTCGCTTTGCAGGAAGTAGATGATTGCCATGCCGTGGTCGGCGGAGATGAAGATACGTTTGGTCATTTATTCTGATAGCCAGATACTCTCATTTTCAAATTACGGCAGAGGCAGCCCTGGTCTGCCGCGAAGGCATTTTACCCGTTTAAGCGCGGGTTGGGTTTTTCCTTTGCCGCATAATATTTCCTTCCCTCGCGGCGTCTTATATTTGAGATTTTTTGTCAATTTTATGCAAATAAGGAGCGCAAACTATGACGAATCTTGAGACGGCGACGCTTGCAGGCGGATGTTTTTGGTGTCTGGAAGCGGTGTATGATG
>JAIWOB010000068.1 GCA_020217065.1 Chloroflexota bacterium
AAATCAAGGGCGTGTTGTCTGTCGAATCGGGATATTCCAACGGGCATGTCCCCAACCCGACTTACCGCGAAGTTTGCGGCGGCGACACGGGCCACGCCGAGGCGGTGCGGATTCAATTTGACCCTTCTATTGTCTCATACCGCGACCTGCTGAACGTTTTCTTCGCCATTCACGACCCAACGACCTTGAACCGTCAAGGAGCGGATGTCGGCGCGCAGTATCGTTCCGCGATTTTTTATCATTCGCCGCAGCAAAAACAAATTGCCGAGGAGGTCGTCCGTGAATTGACTGCGCGGCGGCTTTGGGACTCTCCCATTGTTACGGAAGTGACTGAGGCGGGACCTTTCTACATCGCCGAAGACTATCACCAGGAATATTTTGCGCGTAATCCCTATCAACCGTACTGTTCGGCGGTGGTCGCCCCGAAGGTGGCGAAGTTCCGCAAGCAGTTCCTGGAAATGCTAAAGAAATAATTTCCAAGCCGCGAATTAATCTTTCCGCAGGCAGCGCGCCCGCATCACATAGCGGTTGACCGCGCCAAAGCGGTATTTGTATTCTTCGTCTCCGCGCATGAAGTCGAATTCTTTGCGATTGTTTTCGCACGCCCATTGCAAAGTATAGGCAAGCAGCGCCCAGCCGGGCGAGAGGTCTTTAAAATCGCGGTTAACGCCGGCGTTGTAGCCCCATAATTTATCGTTGTAGTCGAAATTGAGGCAGGCGGCAATCCGTTTTCCATCGGCTTCGAGAAAAGCGAGCCACAACCAACCGTTCTCGTGCGCGGCGCGGATGATGGCGCTCATCTGGCGGCGCATGGCGTCGCGCAGAAATTCCGCCTTTTCCTGGTGATGTTCCATCAGCGTGAGGAAGGCTTCGGTTTCCGCTTCCACATCCTTCATGTCGGAGATAAACCAACGCGCGCCGCGTCCGCTTTCTTCGAGGCGGCGCGTTTTGCGGCGAATCTCATGACGTTGTTTTTTGTCCACGCGGGAAAGATATTCTTCGAAACTGCCTTTCAATGCAATGTATGGCGTGGGGCGGTACGTCTCTTCGAGGTAAGACCAGCCCCGCCGCGCCGCTTCCGCTTTGAGCGCGGCGAGAGTGGGGGACGAATCGGGGAGGTTATACCAGTCCAGGCAGTCCCACGCTGCGGGTTCATCCGCCGCCGCGAGAAAATCCAACAGCCCGGAGACGAATTGGGCGTGCTTCTCTTGCCGCACGATTAAGTCCAGGTAATCCGAAATTTCGACGCTGCCGGAAAGCATCAGCGCGGACCGTCCCTCATGCTGCGCCGCAAAGAGCGGGGCGACGCCCGCCAGCCGCTCCTCTTCGTAAGCCGCGACCAGAGTCAATTGCGCCTTTTGCCATTCGCCTCCGCCGCGATGTTCCCACCATGCGTTTTGATATTCGTGCCGCAGAAAGGGCGCGTTTGTGACGGATTCTGAAAGCAGCGCGTTCCATTCCTGCGGATTGATTTCTGAAAAGTCTTTGTGAAGGATATATTTCATCGTCTGAGAATTTTACCAGTATAATGTCGGCACAAGCCGCGTGTTTTGACAGGCTTTGAAGCGGATTCCTTACATGGCGCTTGACCTGACTCTTTCACCTCTGTATCGCGTCAACGGGCAGGAACAAAACAGCCTGCCTGGCTTGGTCGCGTTAACCCCGCCTGCGGCGCCGGCGCGGGGGCGCGAACGCGACCGCTTGATTGCCTACTTGATATTGGCGGGGAACGCCGTGATTTCGAGCGGCGAATACGCGCAGGCGGCGGAAGCCGCCGCCGTCGCCTTTTATCAGACGCCGGGCGCGCTGACCACCGCCCTTAAAGCCGCCGTTGAAAAGACGAATAAAATTCTCCTGGAGCGCAACATGAACAGCGCGAAAAACGGTCAATTCGCCGTTGGCTGGCTGACCCTGGCGGCGGCTCGCGAGGCGCAATGCACCTTTGCGTTGAGCGGTCCGATGCGCGTTCATTGCTTTTGCAGGGGAGAAATTCGCCATATCCACGAACCAGCCGTTTCGGGCAAAGGCTTGGGCGCGAACCAGACGCCCAATATTCATTACGCTCAAATTCCCTTGGAAGCCGGCGTCCGCTTGCTCTTTTTTGGACGGGCTCCCGATTCGTGGAAGGACGTTTTGGAAGACCGGACGCCCGGCTCTTTGGACGCAATGCGCCGCCGCTTGCTCACGCTTTCAAATGAAGACTTGAACGCTGTTTTAATTCAAGCCACAGAGGGGACGGGCGTCTTGAACGTGTTGAAGAAGCGCTCAACGGAGACGGGAGAAGAGCCGGTTGATTCAACACAATTGAAACCTTCTCCTGTTGAGGAAGCCCCGCCTTCCGTAGAATCAATCCCGCAGGAGAAGGCTTCCGCTTCGCCTGCCGCGCATCTTGTCCAGCCCTCGGCGTACGCCATTCCGCCTCAGGAAGCGCCGCACGCCGCCGACCCGACGGCGAGTCTGCCGCGCGGCAGCCGCGAATTTCCGCCTTCCATTCCGAGGCGGCAGCCTATTCAGAACGCGCCAACCGCCGTTTCGTCCGCCGTTTTGGAGGATAAACCTTCTGAAAGCGGTCAGGCAGTCCCGTCTCCTCGTTTGCGGAGGCGGCGTGAGCCTCCCGAATGGACGCGCCGCGCGGCAAAAGCCGCCGCGGCAGCCATTCAAGCGGTAAGGCTGGCAAAAGAAAGAAGCGCCAAAAGGTTTAAGGCGTTTTTGCCCCGTCTGCTGCCAACCGCCGAGCCGGTCGAACCGTATGCGCCTTCCAATTTTACGATGGCGGGCATTGCCATAACCGTTCCGCTGATTGTGGTGGTCGTCATGTTTGTCGTGTGGACAAAGTATGGGCGCAGCCAACAGTATGAAACCCACCTCGCCTTGGCGCGGCAGAAGCGGGAACAAGCGCTGGTTTTAACTCAGCCCATCGAACAGCGCCGCGCCTGGGAGAGCGTCCTGCTTAGCGTGGGCATCGCAGAATCTCATACGAAGACGGAAGAAACCGTTTCCATCCGCCGCGAAGCCGAAACCAAGCTGGATGAATTGCTGGGAATTACGCGGCTTCAGTTCAGTCCCGCTTTTAGCGGCGGTCTTGGCGTTGAAATCAGCCGCATGGCAGCCAGCGAAAGCGATTTATTTTTGCTCAACGCCGAAAAGGGAGAAGCGCTCCGCGCTCAGCCCTCCGCCAGCGGGCGGGGGTTTCAGATTGACGCGTCGTTTAACTGCAAGCCGGGCGTCTATGGAAATTACACCGTCGGTCCGCTGGTGGATATATTAACCCTGCCGGTCTTGAATTCGATTAATGCCACCATGCTCGGCATAGACGCGGCGGGAAATTTGTTATATTGCGCTCCCGGACAAGTGGCGCTGGCGATTCCGCTCTCTCCTCCCGATACGAATTGGAAACGCGTCACCGCCTTCACGATGAGCGACGGCAATTTGTATGTTCTTGACGCGCCCGCGCGCGCCGTGTGGGTATATAATGGGAAAGATGGAGCGTTCATTGACCGTCCCTATTTTTTCTTTGGCGGACAGACGCCTGAAAAACAGGATGTCATTGACCTGCTTGTCTCCGGCGACGACCTCTACATGCTGCACGCCGACGGGCACCTTTCCGCCTGCTCTTACAGCAGGCTGGAGACGAAACCGACTCGCTGCGAAGATCCCGTTCGGTTGATTAATCCCTTCCCCGCTTATCAGGACGAAAACATTTTTTCCAGCGCGCATTTTACGCAAATGTTCTTTGCCGCCCTGCCCGACCCTTCCATTCTGCTTTTAGACGCGGACGCCCAAAGCGTTTTTCGTTTTTCCCCGCGCACATTTGAGCTGCAAAATCAAATCCGCCCAGCCAGAGAAAACGCCAATTCCATTCCCGCCGGCGCGATTGGAGCGGCTGCCATCGCCCCCAACCATGTTCTATATCTGGCGGTCAATGGACAGGTGTATTTTGCGGCGAACATGCCATAACCGCGAGGCGCGATGACCGAACTCTTGAAACGACTTGCCGCCTTTTTCAAGCCGGCGACATATCCTTCGGATAGCGACGCCGAACCCGCGCAAATCACGCAAAGCCGCGTTCTGTTGATAGTCTACGACCCTGTCATGGAACCAGCCGCCGGTGCGACCCTCTCTCAAAAGATGAAGTGGAACCGCCCGTCGGACCTTGTCGGCGGCTTTATCTCAGACCTGACCCAAGTCAGCGGCGGCATGGCGCAATATCGCATCGTTGAGCGCGTGGATGAAAATGAATTCCCCATCAAAACCGACGGTTTTCGCTACACCCCGCAAGGTTATCTCGACGTTTTGCGCGGCGACGCCGCGCCGCATTCCCCGCCAGGAGTGGATTATTACGCCATCCTCAATAAGTATAAAGTTTTGCAGCGCGTGGCGCGGAATGAAATTGACGAAGTGTGGGTTTTTGCCTTCCCCCATGCCGGGTTCTATGAATCCATCATGGCTGGACCAGACGCCTTTTGGTGCAACGCGCCTCCGCTGAAAAACACCGAGGCGTCGAAACGCCGCTTTGTCGTTATGGGCTTTTCTTTCGAGAGGCATATCGGCGAAATGCTCGAAGCCTATGGGCATCGCGCCGAATCCATCATGGAAAAAACCTGCGCCAAATTGAGCGGCGAAGCGAATCTTTGGAGGCGTTTTACCCGTTACGAGAAGACTTCCCCCGGAAAAGCGGCTTGCGGCAATATTCACTTCGCCCCTAACAGCCGCGCCGACTATGACTGGGGCAACCCGGCGCCTGTCGTCAGCGAATGCTACGACTGGCTTTTGAATTTCCCAAATTTCAAGGGGGACCGGCGAATCGTCGCCGCTTCGGAATGGGGCGGCGGCGATATGCGCGGGCATCATAAATGGTGGTTCAATCACCTGCCGCGCGTCGCCGGGCGGAAAAACGGAGTCCATAATAACTGGTGGCAGTATATTGTCAATCCGCAGCAGGTTATTCTGTGAGCCTCTCGGTTTTGCGCGCTGACTTCACGCTTACCGCTTCAAAGAAATGATGCAAAGCGGTTTAAATTTTTATGTCTCGCTTATTTACCTCTTGGCGGCGGTTCCTTACGCCTGGCTGGGCTTATTCGCGTGGAGAAAGAACCGCATAGGCGCGGTTTTGCCGTTTGCTTGGGCGATGCTGGGTCTTTCCATTTGGACCTTCGCTTACAGCCTGGAGCTCTTTCTCCCGACCCTGCCGCTCAAACTATTTTTCGCCCGCCTGGGATATTCCGCCAGCGTTACGCTTCCTGTGCTATTCCTGCTCTTTGCGTTGGAATACACCGACCAAGGCGGCTTGCTGAGCTGGCGGGCGCGGCTCTTGATTTGGGGCGCGCCGCTCGTGACTCTCACCCTGGTCTGGAGCGCCGACTGGCATCGCCTGGTTTGGTCTCAGGGATTCGTCGTCAGGATGGGCGGGTTGGAAATTTTATCCTTGCAGCGCGGGTCGTTCTTCTGGATTCAAACCGTTTATTCGCAGATTCTGGCGGCGTTTTCCATCGTCCTGTTAGGGGTGGAAATGCTGCAAAGACCGCATCCATACCGCGTTCAAATCGGCTTTATCGCGCTTGGCATTGCGGCGCTGGCGGCGGGCAGTCAGTTGTACTTGAGCCGTTTTAACCCAATTGCCGGGCTGAATCTGACTCCTTTGTTATTTTTGCCCGTTTTGGCGGCGATTTCCTGGGCAATCTCGCGCCGCCACATGCTTGACATTATTCCCCTCCAGCACCTGACCGTCTTAAAGAATATGAAGGACGGGGTGATTGTCGTCAACGCGGATGGGCGCATCCTGTACTTCAACCCGTTGATAGAATCTTTGTTTGGCTCTCTTGAGAAAGACTTAATTGGCAAACCCCTGGAGCGAATTTCGGAACGCTACGGCTCCGCCCTGGCTGCGCGTCTTGCCGGGGGCGAATCCAGCGCCGAAATGACGATAAGCGGGCGCGGGGGCGACGGTGTTTTTGAAGTTAGCGTTTCGAATATCAAGTCAAGAGAAGGGGCGTCTCAGTCTGGCAGCGTCCTCATTCTGCACGATATTACCGAAAGAAAAAAGGCGGAAGCGGCGTTAATACGGCGCGAGGGGATGATGTCTGCGTTGAACCTTGCCGCCGAACGCTTCCTGAAAGAATCCGCCTGGGAACATCATATACCGGGCATTCTCGAAAAAATCGGGCAGGCGGTGAGCGTAAGCCGCGTCTATGTCTTCATGAATTACCTTGACCTGGAAGGCGAACTTCGCTCCAGCCAATGTTATGAATGGGCGGCGACTGGCGTCCTGCCGCAAATTAATAACCCCCGCCTTCAGCACGTCAACCTGCGCCGCGCCGGCTACAACCGCTGGGTCGATTCGCTGGCAAAGGGTCAAGCCATTTTTGGGCTTGTCGCCGACTTTCCCGAATCGGAAAGAATGTTATTGCAGGAACAAAATGTAATTTCGCTTGCGGTCGCCCCCGTCTTCGTCGAAAGACAGTGGTGGGGATTTATCGGCTTCGACGATTGCGTCAGCGAAAGACGCTGGGAGGAAGCGGAATTGGAAGCGCTGCGGATTACCGCCAGCCTCTTTGGCTCCGCCGAAGCCCGCGCCCGCACCGAGCAGAGGCTCTTGCGCCGCCAGCATACCCTTACTCTTTTGCAGGGAATCGTAAGCGAAGCCCTTAGCGCCGACAGTCTGCGGCATATGGCGGAAGCCATTGTCGTCCATCTGGCGGGATTGGTCTCCGCCAGCGATTGTTTTATCACGGTGTGGGACGAAGCCGCCCAGCAGGTCTTTCCGCTTGCCGCCACCGACGGCAAAAACACCTATCTTTCCATCCAACCCGTTTCGGAAGGAAGAACGTTGACCGAAACGGCGTTGATACAAAGACATGCCCTGATTATAGAGGACGCCCAAAACTCCCCCCTCTTCGACCCGCAGATTGCGTCGCAATGTCCTTCGCATTCCCTCCTGGTCCTTCCGCTGACGGCTGGGGAAGAACGCTTGGGCGCCATCTTGTTCGCTTATAACGCGTATTATCATTTCCAGCCCGAGGAGACTTCCATTTGCGAACAGGCGGCTGAATTGATTTCTCTGGCGTTTGAAAAATTCAAGGCGGTTGAACAAGCGCAGCGCCGCGCCGCCGCCTCTGAGACCCTGCGTAAAGCGGGCGCAGCCGTCGCCGAAACCCTCGAAACCGACGAAACCGTTTCCCGCATTCTCGAACAGCTCAAACAGGTCGTCCCTTATGACACCGCTTCAGTGCAGGTATTGACGGAAAATAACGAGCTGGAAATTATCGGCGGCAGCGGGTTTGAAGACCTCAATGTCGTTGTGGGGATGCGTTTCCCCGTGCCGGGCAACAACCCGAATACGACAGTCATTCAAAGCGGGAAACCCTATCTTTTGCGGGATGTCGGCGAGACGTTCGAGGAGTTTAAAAAACCTCCGCATAACCACATCCGTTCCTGGCTGGGAGTGCCGCTCAACTTTCAAGAAAAAATCATTGGGCTGTTGGCAATTGACAGCTCCGAGACGGACCATTTCACGCAGGAAAATATTAATCTGGCTGTGGAATTTGCAGACCAGGTGGCGGCGGCGCTCGAAAAAGCCCGCGCCTATGAAAAGGCGCAGACCCAGGCGATAACGGACCCTCTGACCGGGGTGTATAACCGGCGCGGCTTGGAACAGGCGGGAGAATTCGAAATTTCCCGCGCAAGGCGGCTCAAACGTCCCCTGTGCGCCCTGATGCTCGACATTGACCACTTCAAACGGGTTAATGACCGCTATGGACACCTCACCGGCGACCATGCGCTGCGCGGCTTGGCGGAACGCTGCCGCGCCACCCTTCGCGCTGTGGATATCCTCGGAAGGTACGGCGGCGAAGAATTTTTAATCCTTCTGCCGGAAACCAGCCTTTCTTCGGCTCAAATGATTGCCGAACGTCTGCGCGCTTCATTTATAGACACGCCGCTTCCCACCGATTCAGGACCGCTTCGCGTTACCATTAGCGTTGGGGTCGCCGAATTTTCAAAATTCGACACATTTGAGTCCCTCGTGCAACGGTCCGACTCCGCTTTATATCAAGCCAAACGCGACGGGCGAAACTGCGTGCGAATTGCGTCCAGAGGCGTCTCATTGCAAACCCAAACCTGATACAGTCCCAAGTCTCCGCTTGCGCCGTCCGAAAAAAAACTGGCGGCGACTTTCATTCCCGCCTGTTTTGCCAGCGCGGATAGTTCTTGCGCTGAAAATTGGTGCGCGTACCGAAGCCCCTCTCCTCCGCTGCGCCAATCTAGCAGATAGTCCCCCTCATCCACGTCGCCCGCCGTCAAGCCGACCCGCTCCCATGGTTGGATGCGCGTCCGGAGTTTGGCGCTGTTCAAAAACTGCCAGTTGGATAGAATAAACCTGCCGTCTTCCCTCAATAACTTGCGAACCGTCTTCAAAATATTCAGCCGTATTTCGGTTGAAGGGATGTGGTGGAGAGTGGCGAAACAGGTGATGAGCGACCATTTGCCCGCTATCGGCGACGGGACGCCGGCGGCGGATAACTTGGACAAATCCAGCGCAAGGAACCTGACTCCTGGGCTGGACTCAGCCTCTCGCAGCAGAGGCAGGCTGAAATCCACGCCGAGGAGCGGAGCCTTGTGACCGCGCCGCGCCAGCTCGCGCAGGAAATTCCCGTTTCCGCATCCCAAATCCAAAACGGATTCGTCTTCTCGAATGGAATTTAGAATTTCTTTTACGCCCGGCTGCAAGCGGCGGCGCGTTGCGGCAAAGCGGCTTCCAAAACGGTCGTAAAACTCGCGGTTAATTGCAAGCAGCCTGTTAACGGCGACCTCATCCATGACGGCATTATAACGGTATAATTCAAGCATGTTATCGGTGCAAAAAATACAAAAATATTCGAAGGAATTTGAGTCGAAAACTCCGCAGGAGATAATCGAATGGGCGGCGGACCGTTTTTCTCCTTACATTGCAATGAGCTCTTCGTTTCAAACCCAGTCCATGCCGCTTTTGCACATGGCGACGCGCATCATTCCCGATTTGCCCATTCTGTTTCTGGATACGGGGTATCATTTTTGGGACACTCTGTTGTTCCGCGAAAAAATCGCCCATGAGTGGAATCTGAACATTATTGACCTGCGCCGCGCGCCGCGCTGGGATTCGTTTATGCGGCAAAACGCCCGCACCCTGCCGCTCGAAGACCCCAATTTGTGCTGCTATCTCAACAAAGTGGAGCCAATGCAAATCGCCTTGAAGGGCTACCGCGCCTGGATTAGCGGCATTCGCCGCGACCAGACCGCCATCCGCGCAAAGGCGAATTTTTTGGAACTTCAAGACGACGGTTTATTGAAAATCAATCCCCTGTTGAATTGGAAAAAAGAGGATGTCAAGCGTTATATCGAAGAACACAATCTGCCGCGGCATCCGCTTTACGAAAAGGGATATAGAAGCGTCGGCTGCGCTCCTTGCACGATTGCCATTGGCGCAAACGAAGACGAGCGCGCCGGGCGCTGGGCGGGACGCGGCAAAGTGGAATGCGGCTTGCATACCAGCATGTTTAACGTCAAGGACATCTCTGAATCGAAGAGCGAATTTCGGCTGGATGTAACGAAGGACGCATAGGATTTGCGGTTGACGAATGGAAGTTTCTGAACGAAGACAACGCTGGAAAGAGCGCAAAGCGCTGACGCCGCAGAGAGCGGCGCTGGCGCGTCTTGTGTTGGAGGATATCCGTTCCGGGAAAGAGGTGTTGTCTGCGCTGCGCGACCACCCCCAGACCGGCGGGGGCTATCTGACAAAAGCCATGCTGGTCGCCGCTTACCGTCAGATGGTGAAAGCGGGCGAAATCGAAACCGACCGCCGCCTGCTGGAAAGAATCCGCATGAAACCGATGCGCACCCTTTCCGGCGTGACCACCGTCGCGGTGTTGACGAAGCCTTACCCTTGCCCCGGCAAATGCGTTTTCTGTCCCACCGATGCGCGGATGCCCAAAAGTTACCTGCCCGACGAACCCGGCGCAATGCGCGC
>JAIWOB010000069.1 GCA_020217065.1 Chloroflexota bacterium
TTTCAGTCTCGCGTTTGGTGATGGCGCTCAAGGACATCAACATCAGCAGGGAAAAAAAGGCGACCGTTACCAGTTCGCCAAAGCCGCGGCGGGCGTATTCGGCGTAAGTGTAGCCTTCCACGTTGATGTTGGTCTCGCCGCCGAAAAAGTACTGAAATTGAATGATGACGAAAACCGCGAAAAGCGCGACGACGCTGCCCAGCACAATGGTCGCTTCGACGCTGCCGAGGAACGGCGGAATGAGCGGCTTGTCTTCGCTGACGAGTTTTTCATCCTTCGACTGCGCCGCCGCGTGGAGGATGACCCCCGCCAGCGCATATCCAATGACGACGATATAGACAAAGCGGAAAATCAATTCTGGCAGGTTGTCGAGGCGGAACCAGTTGATTAAATCTTCAAGCCGCTGACCGAAGACCACATCTGCCGAGGCGAGGAGGGAGGCGAAGACGGTAATAACAGGCAATGCAATCAGGACGCCGCGTACGATGGGCCAGAGGTTTCGCTTTGGAGGTTGAACGCCCGCCTCCGCTTGTCCCTTGCGGACTTCAGCCGTGTAAGCGATGGGGCGGGCAATCATGCTCCCCGCCAGCGATGCGGTTTTGGCAAGATAATCAAAAAGGTTGTACTGAGTCCAACGTCCGCCGAGGTAGGTGACGGCGAGCAGGGTCATGGTCAACAGGGTGAAGGCGTAAGCCAGAAACGCAGTCATCGGCTCGGCGCGGATAAAAGTCACGGCGGCGAAAAAGCCGAAGAGCGGAATCAGACTCAGGCTGGCGCGGTTTGGGCGCAGCCCGTCGCTGAGAAGAAGGTAGAACGCGGCGGTTACGCAGGCGGCGCAGAAAATCGCAAAGTTGACCCCGGCTTTCGTTTCCCAAAAAAGGAAATCGAAGAGCCAGCCGAGGGCAAGGACAATCATCCAAAGTTTGTTGGGGTTTGTTTTCATAATATTCTCCTGTTGTCTTGAAATCGCGCTTCGACCGCGCTTGGCGCAACAGACAAAGGATAGCCGTTTCCGCCTGACGGAGACTTGCAAAAGGTATCAGAAATTTTCAAAAACTGGAAGATTACAGTTTTGTGAGAATCGAAAACGCCCCATTGACACGCAATTTGTTTTATGACATACTTTTAGCGTCGCGGGGGCAAACATCCGCCTGCCATCTTTTGAAAGGAGGAGGTGTTGCCGATGAGTAGTAGTAACAAACCCAGCGCTGTGGCAGCCCTCCCCGTTTTATAACGAAAACTGCCACAGCGCCCCAAGACAGCCATCCTAGCGATGGCTGTCTGGTTATTGAGGCGGGGGCTGGATTAATAGAAGCCTACAGAAGAATCGACCTTGCGGGCGTAATCGTCAATTCCCCCTTTGACGTTGACTGCGTTTTTGTATCCGTTTTGAACCAGCCACATGACGACTTGCGAACTGCGGCTGCCGTGATGGCATAGGACGTATGTGGGAATTTGTCCCGCGCGGATGGATGCGGGAAGGGCGTTCAAGCCCCGCTTGGCGAGAACGCTCATGGGAATGTTTTCGAGGCGGGGGTCGGCGATGGCGGCGCGGTCCAATTCGAACGGCTCCCGCACGTCGAGTAAAACAAACGCTTCGTTTGATTTCAGTTTTTCGCCGAGTTCGGCGGCGGTGATTTCAGCGTACATTTTATTTCAGCGCCGGGGCGTATAATTTTTCGACATATTCCTTGACCATGCGGCGGGTGGAAAAGCGCGGAATGACGGTTTTCATGCTGTTTTTCATCATGGCAATCCATTCTCTCGAAATATCCTTAAGGTCGCGATTATAGAAGAGGGGGACGATTTTGTGTTCAAGCGTATAGTAAAGGTCTTCAGCGTCCGCCGCATCCTGGATTTCGCTGGAGCCGTATTCCTTATCTTCGCCGATAGCCCAGCCGTTTTGTCCGTTATAGGCTTCGCGCCACCAGCCGTCGAGGACGGAGAAATTCAACGCGCCGTTAAGGGCGGCTTTCATGCCCGACGTTCCGCTGGCTTCCATGGGACGGCGCGGCGTGTTCATCCACACATCCACGCCCTGCACAAGATAGCGCGCCAGATTCATGTCGTAATCTTCAAGAAAGACCAGCCGTCCGCCTGTCTCAGCCCGTTTGACCGTGCGGTAGACCTGTTGAATTAACTGTTTGCCTGGTTCGTCGGCGGGATGCGCCTTGCCGGCAAAGATGATTTGCACCGGCATGTTGGGGCGGTTGATGAGTTCGAGCAGGCGGTCAATATCTGAAAGAATCAGGCTGGCGCGTTTGTAGGTGGCAAAGCGCCGCGCGAACCCGATGGTCAGGGCGTAAGGATTGATTAACACGCCGGAAGAGACCACCTGCACGGGGTGGAAACCGCCGTGCGTCCAACGGTCGCGGACGCGTTCGCGCATATAGAACGCCAGTTTTCGTTTGAGATGTTGGTGGACGCCCCACAACTCGGCGTCTGGAATATTGTCTAATTTTTCCCAGATGGAAGGCTCATCGAGACGGTCGTACCAGTCTGCGCCGAGATAAACCTCCAGCAGGTTTTTCATGCGGCGCGCCATCCAGTTGGCGGTATGCACGCCGTTGGTGATATGTTGAATGGGAACCTCTTCTTCGGTTTTTCCCTGCCAGAGGAAATTCCACATTCCTCGGGCGACTTGCCCGTGCAGTTCGGAAACGCCGTTGCTGCCGCCGGAAAGTTTGAGGGCAAGAACGGGCATGGAAAAGGTTTCGGTGTGCGGCTTTTGATGTCTGGCGATATCCACAAATTCTTCGCGGGTCAAGCCAAGTTTGCCCCAGAAGTTGGCGAGGTATTTATCAATCAGCCAGAGCGGGAATTCGTCGTTGCCGGCGGGAACGGGAGTATGGGTGGTAAAGACGTTTTGTTTTTTCGTTTTCTGCGCGGCTTGGGAAAAGGTCAGCCCGGAGTCTACAAGTTCGCGCGCCCGCTCCAGGGTGAGAAAGGCGGCGTGTCCTTCGTTCATGTGCCAGACGGCGGGAGAAATCTCCAGGGCGCGCAGAGCGCGCACGCCGCCTGCGCCAAGCAGGATTTCCTGCATCACGCGGCGGTCCAGGTCGGACCAGTACAGGCGGGCGGTAAGCAGGCGGTCAAAAGAATCGTTTTGTTCGATGTTCGAGTCGAGCAGGTAAAGCGGAACGCGCCCCACCCGCACCTCCCAAATTTGAAGGCTCACAGCGCGGTCCGGAAATTCAACCGTCACGGCGAGGGGCTTTCTATTTTTCGTCACCAGGGTCACTGGATGATGTTGAAGGTTGAGGGGATTATTCAACGCTTCCTGCCAGCCGTCCTCGCTGATGCGCTGCGAGAAGTAACCCTGGGCGTACATCAACCCAACGCCAACGAGAGGCAGTCCGAGGTCGGAGGCTTCTTTCAGGTGGTCGCCCGCCAGCACGCCCAAGCCGCCGGAGTAGATGGGCAGGGTTTCATGCAAACCGAATTCCATCGAAAAGTAAGCGACCGGTTGAGCGTCAAACTCTGGATGCGTCCGCTGCGTCCATGTTTTTTGGGCAAAATAAGCGTCGAACTTCTGAAAGAGCGCGTCGTACAGAGTCAGGTATTCGTCGTCTTGCGCGATTTGCTCCAACCTTTGCCGGGGGGCTTCCCGCAAAAAGCGGAGGGGGTTATGACCGAGGCGTTCCCACAAATCGTAATCGAGTTTGCCGAATAAATGCGCGGTTTCCGGCTGCCAGGTCCACCATAGGTTGTAAGCCAGTTCGCCGAGGCGGGCGATGCGTTTGGGAAGGTCGAATTTTGAAGAAGGGTTTGTTTTGAATTCCATAGCGGCGAATGATACCTCATTTTCGCGCGCCGGGCGCGTTTGGCGCGATTCTGGGACTATAATCAAAGCCCGTAGCAAAAATTAATACGGGAGACGTTTTATGCCTGCAAAAAAAATAAATCCAATTAAGAGAATCGCAATCAGCACCGGCGGCGGCGACGCGCCCGGTTTGAACGCTGTCATTCGCGCGGCGACTCTTTCCGCCATCAAGCGCGGCTGGGAGGTGTACGGAGTTCTTGACGGTTTCAACGGGCTGATTTTGCCGGAACAGTATCCAAACGGCGGCTTAATTCCGCTGACCCGCGAACGCGTGCGCGGCATCACCCATTTGGGCGGGACCATCCTGGGAACAAGCAATCGAAACAACCCGCTCAAGTACCCCGTGCCGCGCCCCGACGGCACGATTGAAGAAGTGGACCGCAGCGACGAGATTGTGCGCGGCTTTGGGCTTCACCACATTGACGCGCTGATTACGGTCGGCGGCGACGGTTCGCTGGCGATTGCTAGCGTCCTCGCTAAAAAAGGGCTGCGCCTGATTTCCGTTCCCAAGACGATTGACAACGACTTGGACAAGACGGACGTCACCTTCGGCTTTGAGACCGCCGTGGGCTTTGCGACCGAATGTATTGACCGCCTGCATTCGACCGCCGCGTCTCACGGGCGGGTGATGGTCGTTGAAGTGATGGGACGTTACGCCGGCTGGATAGCCCTCCACGCGGGCGTGGCTGGCTCCGCCGACGCCATCCTGATTCCGGAACGTCCCTACGATATTCACAAAGTCGTTGACAAAATCCGCGAGCGCGAGGCGCAAGGCAGCAAGTTCACCATTGTGGTGGTGGCGGAAGGCGCGACGCCGATGGGCGGCGGAGTAACCGTTTTGGAGCATGAAGCGGGGCGCGCCGAGCGCCTGGGAGGCATCGGCGAAAAGGTGGCGGCGGAAATTCACGAAATTTCCGGCAAAGAAACCCGCGTCGTGGTGCTGGGTCACTTGCTGCGCGGCGGTTCGCCCACGGCGTTTGACCGCCTGATTGCTTTGCGCTTTGGCGCCGCCGCCGTGCGCGGGCTGGAAGAAGGTCATGAGGGAGTTATGGTCTCTCTCGACCCGCCGCATGTAAAATACGTTCCCATCGAAGAAGCGAAGGGCAGGATGAAGATGGTGCCGATGGATTCGGACACGATTCTCACCGCCCTTGATTTGGGAATTTCGTTCGGCTGAAATTCGAAAGCGCGCCCGACGCGATGTTGGGCGCATTTTTTTTACGAAAAAGGACTTTATGACCGCAGTCCAACTCTTCGTCACCTGCCTAATTGATTCCTTCTTCCCGCAAACCGGCGAGGCGGCGGTGGACATTCTCCGCCGTCTTGGCGTCCGCGTGGAATTTCCCTATGAGCAAACCTGTTGCGGACAGCCGACCTTCAACGCAGGTCTTCGCAGAGACGCGCGCGCCATTGCCGAGCATACCATCAAGGTCTTTGAGAAGACCGAAGGAGACATCGTCACGCCTTCGGGTTCCTGCGCGCACATGTTCCGCCACAATTATCCGGAGCTTTTTGAAGGGGATTCGTCTTGGATTCCGCGAGCGCAAGCCCTTGCGGCGCGGACGTATGAATTCACAGAATACCTTGTGGATAAATTGGGCGTAACCGATGTCGGCGCGCGATGGAACGGCAAATTAACCTATCATCCATCTTGCCACACCTTGCGCGGAATCAAGGTAGACCGTCAGCCGCGCGCCCTGCTCTCGAATGTGAGAGGCGCAATCCTGGTTGAGCTGCCCCACGCCGAGGAATGCTGCGGCTTCGGCGGCGTCATGTCGGTGGAGCATCCCGAACTCTCGGCGGAGTGGTTGAAGCGCAAGATTCGGAACTTCGAGGAGACCAACGCCCCGACCCTGGTTGTGACCGACGCGGGCTGTCTGATGCACATCGCAGGCGGACTGCATCGTCAAAAGAAAACGCAGCGGGTGATGCACATCGCGGAAATTCTGAACCACAAATAACGAGGGAATAGACCATGAGTTCCAATGCAGCCAGGTATTACGACGATATTTACGCCGCCAATGGCAAGGATTACCGCGCCGAAGCGGACGTTATACGCGGTTTATTTGGTCAAAAACCATTGGGTGTAAAATGAGCGCAACTTCCTTCCGTCAAAGAATCCGCCAGTCCATTGAGGATGAAAATCTCCAGGTCGCTCTCGATAACAACGCCGAGCGCCGCTTGAAGGGGCGCGCTGCCGCTTTTCAGTCCATCCGCGACCTGGAAGAGAGACGCCAGCGCGCGCGTTCCATCCGCGCGGACGTTATTGAACGTCTCGACCAATACCTCGACCAGTTTATCGCAAAGAACAAGGAAAACGGCGTCATTGTCCATCGCGCCAAAGACGCGCATGAAGCGGTTCAAATCGTTTTGGATATTGCAAAGTCAATTTCCAATTATCAATCGTCCAAACTGCGAGTCGCCAAATCCAAGAGCATGGTCTCGGAGGAAATCGAGTTAAACCATGCGTTGGAAAAAGCGGGTATTGAAGTCGTCGAGACCGACCTCGGCGAATACATCGTCCAACTGCGCCATGAACGTCCCAGTCATCTTATCGCGCCTGCCGTGCATCTCAAAAAAGAACAGGTCGGAGAGCTCTTCCACGAAAAACTGGGCGTCCCCTACACGGCGGATATTCCCACGCTGACCGCCGTCGCGCGCAAGGTTCTGCGCGAAGTCTTCCTCACGGCGGACGTTGGATTCAGCGGCGTTAACTTTGGCGTAGCGGAAACGGGCGGCGTGTGCATCGTCACCAACGAAGGCAACGCGCGTATGGTGACAACCATTCCGCCTGTCCACATCGCGTTGATGGGCATGGAGCGCCTTGTGCCAAATCTCGACGACCTTTCTCTCATGCTTTCACTCCTGCCGCGCTCCGCCACAGGACAAAAGCTCACCGTCTATACTCAGTTGCTTCACAAGCCGCTGGTTGGAAAACAGCGTCACCTGGTTTTGCTCGATAATGGACGCGCCCGCTTGCGGAATTCCCCGCTCAAAGAATCCTTGTACTGCATTCGCTGCGGCGCGTGCCTCAACGCCTGTCCCGTTTTCCGCGAACTCGGCGGACATGCCTACATTGGCGGCGACCTGTCCATTGCGCCGTATCCCGGTCCGATTGGCTCGGTTATCTCGCCCGGATTGCTTGGCGAAAATTACGTTCAACTGGCGCAGGCTTCGTCCTTGTGCGGCGCGTGTAAAGAAGTCTGCCCTGTGGATATTGACCTGCCCAGGTTATTGACCCGCGTGCGGGCTGGGCAGTCTCCAAGCGCCGACGACCAACCTTCAAACGCCGCTGGCGGAGCGGGACTTTCCTCCTCGACCAAACTTTTCCTGCGGCTGTTTGCCCGCGCCGCGTCTCACCCGCGGTTGTTTGCCCTCTCCCAGAAATTTGCTTCGCTGGGAACTTTCCTGCTTGCGCCGCGTTCGGACTGGGCGCGGCTGCCCGCTTTTACGGGCTGGGGCTACAGCAAGGACTTTCCCCGTTTTGCGGCAAAGACATTTCGGGAGAGATATAAGGATAAATTGGCAAACCAACCGCCGCGTCAAACCTTGCGGCAAACCGAATCTTTTAAAGCCGTTCCTCCCATAGACCATTCAATTACCCTGCCCCTCCCTGAAGTTCAATTCGCGCAGGAACTCACCGCCCTCGGCGGGCATGTGGTTTTCACTCATCATCCCACCCGCTCGGTGATTGAATTTTTGAATTTGCGCGGCGTGAAAAAGATTTGTCTCGAGCCGCATACGCTCGACGAAAATCTTTTGCGGCAAGAGGGCGTCGAATTTACCTATGAGCCTGACGCGCAAGCCGTTGTTGGCGTGACAAAGGCTCGCTGCGGGCTGGCGGACACGGGGTCCATTTTGGTCGCCGCCGGGGCAGGGCATCCGCTTGAGGCTTCGCTCCTTCCCGAAGTTCACATTGCCGTCCTTAAAACCGCCGACATCCTGCCTTCTTTGTCCGACGCCCTGCCGTTTGTCGGAGACAAAAGCGCGGCGGTCTTTATCACGGGACCTTCGCGCACGGCGGATATTGAAATGGCTCTGACCATCGGCGTGCATGGACCAAAGGAAATTTACGTTTTTTTGGTGTCATAGACGAACATAGGTTCTGCCCTAAAAGAGCGGATAGGCTTGCGGAAAAGTAAAACCTCCGGAAAAACGACTTTGTGCTATAATCCACGCCGATGTTCAAGAACGCCCGTCCCGCCAACAATAATAATAACAACGACAATGGCGACTTACAGGTCGTTGGGCGAAGCGCGGCTGCTTGACAGAATAACTCAGGTCAGAACCAATCGCCCGACGCAGACGCGAAGGGCGATTTATTTTATATATACCCAACACCCGTCGTTGCGAAGGCGGCGCACTTCCGCCCGGAGCGCTCTCCTGTCAATATACGGAGATTGCTTCGCCGCCAAAGTACAAGAGCGGCGGCTCGCAATGACGAGGAAATCTTTTGGAGGCGCATTATGTATAGAACTCATACTTGTGGAGAATTACGCGCCAGTCACGCGGGACAGACCGTCACCGTTGCGGGCTGGGTCAACCGCCGCCGCGACCACGGCGGGGTGGTCTTCTTTGACTTGCGCGACCGCGCGGGCATTGTCCAAATCACAATTAATCCAGACCTGCCCAAAGAGACCCTCGACCTCGTGGCGAGCGTCCGCTTCGAGTGGGCGCTGCAAATTGAAGGTCAGGTGAAGAAGCGCCCAGCGGGAAACGAAAATCCCAACATGGCGACGGGCGAAGTGGAAATCATCGCCCAGAAAATCACCGTTCTCAATCCGTCCAAAACGCCTCCCTTTATGGTCAATACCGACAACGACCTGCCGGACGAAAACATGCGCCTCAAATATCGTTATGTGGACCTGCGCCGCGAGCGCATGACCCGCAATATGGTGTTGCGCCACAAGGTCGTCAAGTTCATGCGCGACTATCTCGACGAGCAAGGCTTCATCGAAATCGAAACGCCCATCCTGTTCAAGGCGACTCCCGAAGGCGCGCGCGACTACCTTGTTCCCTCGCGTCTTTATCCCGGACAATTCTACGCCCTGCCGCAGTCGCCCCAGCAGTTGAAGCAGCTGCTGATGGTAGCCGGCATGGACAGGTATTTCCAGATTGCGCGCTGCTTCCGCGACGAAGACCTGCGCGGCGACCGCCAGCCTGAGTTCACCCAACTTGACCTTGAGATGTCCTTTGTCCACCGCGACGACGTTTTGAACCTGGTGGAAGACCTCTTTACTAAAATGATTCCCGCCGTCGCCCCGCATAAAAAGCTGCTCTCGATTCCCTGGAAGAAATTCTCCTACCGCGAGGTGGTGGAAAAATACGGCACGGATAAACCCGACCTGCGCTTTGGAATGGAACTGGTGGACGTGAGCGAAGTTTTTGCCAAGAGCGAATTCAAGGTCTTCAAGTCGGCACTTGAGGCGGGCGGCGTCGTCAAGTGCATTGTCGCCCCCCGCAGCGCGGATATGTCCCGCAAGGAGGTGGACGCCCTGACCGAAGTCGCCAAGACTTTCGGCGCGAAGGGCATGCCCACGTTAGGCGTCACCGCCGAAGGCGTGAAGGGCAGCGTCTCGAAGTTCGTCACGCCTGAAGAGGTGGAAGCGCTCAAGTCCAGGACGGGCGCGAAAGAGGGCGACCTGATTGTCTTTGCGGCAGACGCCCGCGCCGTTGCAAACAAGACCCTCGGCGGACTGCGGCTCTGGTTCCGCGATAAACTCGACCTCGCAGACAAGAGCATGATGGCTTTTGCCTGGGTGGTGGATTTCCCCTTCTTTGCCTGGAACGAAGAAGAGCGGAAATGGGAATCGGAACATCATCCCTTCACCATGCCCAAGATGGAAGACCTCGAAAAGTTCGACACCGACCCCGGCGCGGTGATGTCCGAAGCCTACGACATGGTCTGCAACGGCTATGAGATGGCGTCAGGCTCCATCCGCATTCACCGCCGCGACATCCAGATGAAGATGTTCCAGATGCTCGGTCTGACCGACGAAGAAATTCAAACCAAGTTCGGTCACATGCTCGAAGCCTTCGAGTACGGCGCTCCCCCGCACGGCGGCATGGCTCCCGGCATTGACCGCCTCGTCATGCTCCTCGCCGACGAACCCAACATCCGCGAAGTCATCGCCTTCCCCAAGAATCAAGCGGGACGCGACGTGATGGCGGACGCCC
>JAIWOB010000070.1 GCA_020217065.1 Chloroflexota bacterium
CACCGCCTCTTCGAGCGTGAAAACCAGCGGCGGCATCTTGTACCCGCGCACGAGCGAGAAGCCGCCATGCGGTCCGCGCTCCGTGTAGAGCGGAATGCCCATCTCTTCCAGCATGTCAAAGTAGCGGTGGACAGTCCGCAATGAGACGCCCAACTTTTCCGCCAATTCCGAAGCCTTCTGGTTAGGCTGGTTCTGGAGGAGAAAAATGAGGGTAATCAGTCGGGTGGCGGTGTTGTTCATTATGTCATATCCTTGAAAAGAATAAGCCTTGTATATGTCAAATTATGACATATATGTAAAAGTTGACAAAGCGTTTTCTTGTTTATCGGGTAAACTTTGTCTTTAAACGCGCGTCTATCGCAGAGAGGAATTCATGAAAAAGACCCTTTTGGCTGTTCTTGCCCATCCCGACGACGAATCTTTTGGGTTGGGCGGCACGCTGGCGTTATACGCCAGGCGCGGCTTTGACGTATATTACGCCTGCGCCACTCGCGGCGAAGCGGGCTCTGTAGATGAAGAGCATTTGAGCGGCTTCCGGGATATTGGGGAAATGCGCGCTCATGAATTGATGAACGCGGCGCGGGAACTTGGCTTGAAAGACGTTTTCTTTTTAGGCTACCGCGATTCAGGGATGCCCGGCATGGAGGACAACTTCCACCCTGACGCGCAAATCAACGCGCCGGTGGAAGAAGTGGCGGCGCGCGTAGTGAAATATATCCGAAGTCTCAAGCCTGACGTAGTGTTGACCTTCGACCCGATTGGCGGCTATAAACATCCCGACCATATTCACATTCATAAAGCGACCGTCCTCGCCTTTGAAAACGCCGATAATCCCGCCTTTTCTCCCGAAGCCGGAGAGCCTTTCAAGCCGCAGGCGCTATACTTTCAAGTCTTTCCACGCTGGTTTTTAAGGTTTATGACTCGCGTCATGCCCTTCTTTGGAAAGGACCCCGCCAAATGGGGCAGGAACGGCGACATCAATTTAAAAGAACTGGCTGAGGTGGATTTTCCCGTTCATGTGCGCTTAGACGTTCGCTCCGTGTCGGAAGCCAAGCGCCGGGCGAGCGAATGCCACGTCTCGCAGGGCGGCGGACAAATGCGTCGCGGGTTGATGGGCTTTGTCGCGCGCATGTTCGGAGAGCATGAAGATTACATGCGCGCTTATCCGCCGCTGGGAGCGGGCTTCAAACGCAAAAACGATTTGTTTGACTTGTAATTTCCCCGGCTCTTTTGAGCGCTGTCTTTGCAATGCATCGTCAATTTTCAGCGCGCTGGAATTTGATATAAATTTCCTATTATCAACCGCATAGATAGTGGTACGATTAGAAACGATAGCAGGTAATGAAAGGAGGCTTCCCGTGCCAGAACGACGAACCACCCCCCGGAAAAAGTTTTCCTTCTATATGCGCGTCTTGGACGACGATACCCAGACGATGCTGGGGCATATGGTGGAAGTCAGCGCCATCGGCTTGCAATTGGAGACCATCATGCCCCTTCCTCTCGAGCGGGATTATTACCTGCGCCTTGAACTGACTCCCGAGTTGGCGGATAGACCTTTCATGGTGTTTATCGCCCGCACAAAATGGTGCAAGCCGGACGTCATCGAACCCAACTTATATCATGTAGGGTTTGCCATCGTGGAAATCATGCCGGATGACAGGGAAATTTTTCTGCGTATTATCGAAAAATACGCGAAATAAAGAGAAGCGAAGAAGGGTAATCGCCGCGTATTTTTGACTTGACATCCGCCCGTCAAGGTCATATACTCTGCGCCACAACCGAACGGGGAGCCTGCGTTCCCAAAATCTTTGGGACTTCGCGGCAGGCTGAGAGGAGCAAACGCTCGACCCGCATCACCTGAACTGGATAATGCCAGCGGAGGGATTCCATGCTTAAATAGATTAATCCTCCGCTTGCGGAGGATTTTTTTGCGTAGCGAGCCGTCCAAGGCAATTCGTCGAAAATAATCTTACAACTCATTCCCGCTCTTTCGGGGGCTTACCCCCCCGTAAAGCCAAATGCGCGTCGAAAAACTTTTGACCGACCACTTAACCATGAGAATCATCATCTTTGCCAACGGAAATTTGCCAAACCCTGAAAAAGCCCGCAGCCTGCTGCGGGAGGACGATTTCATCATTGCCGCAGACGGCGGCGCGCGTCACGCCCTTGCGCTGGGCAGAGTCCCAAACGTTATTGTCGGCGACCTTGATTCGGCGGAATTTGACCTTCAACCTTTGATGGAGAAAGGAACAAAGGCGCTTCAATTCCCCCGCGACAAAAACGAAACCGACCTTGAACTTGCCATTCAACACGCGCTGACTCTGAGACCCGAACAGGTTGTCATCCTCGCCGCCTTGGGTGGGAGACTCGACCAAACCCTCGGCAATATCGCCCTTATCAGCCGCCCATTCCTCCTTTCCCCTTCATCCCTCGCGCTTCGGCTTGACGACGGCGTCGAGGAAGTTTTTTTCTGCCATGACCGATGCGAAATCAACGGCGCGGCGGGGGACTTGGTTTCGCTCATCCCCTGGCAGGGAGAAGCCGCAGGCGTCGTCACCGCCGGTCTTAAGTGGCGTTTACGCGGCGAGACTTTGTATCCGCACAAGACGCGCGGCGTCAGCAATGAAATGCTTGGCGAAACCGCCTCGCTCCAAATCCAATCTGGTAGCCTGCTTGTTGTTCACCGCAGAACCAGTCTCTAATTAATCGTCAATCGCTGGAGTATAAAATGAAACGCCTGACTTTTACCTTTTTATTTGTCGCTCTGCTTCTCGCTTCTTGCGCTCCAACTTCAACGCCGGCGCCTGTCGAGCCGCAGACCGTGACCGTCGTCACCCATGATTCCTTTGCCATTGGCGAAGAAACAATCAAAGCCTTTGAGATGGAGAACAACGCCAAGGTCGTTTTTCTGCAAGGCGGCGACGCCGGTTCCCTGCTGAATCAAGCCATCCTCACCAAAGACGCTCCGCTGGCGGACGTCCTCTTCGGCGTGGATAATACTTTCTTGTCTCGCGCCCTCGAAGCGGATATTTTCGAGCCCTATCAATCTCCCGCGCTGGCGGACATTCCCGACGAGTTCAAACTTGACCCTTCCAACCGCGCCCTGCCTGTGGACTATGGCGATGTCTGCCTCAACTACGATAAAAAATATTTCTCCGACAACAACCTCGCCGTCCCCCAATCATTTGAAGATTTGGCGAAGCCTGAATACAAAGATTTGCTGGTTGTGGAGAATCCCGCCACCTCTTCGCCTGGGCTCGCCTTTTTGCTCGCCACCCGCGCCCATTTTGGCGACGGTTATCTCGACTACTGGAAGAGTTTGAAGGAGAACGGCGTCGTCGTGGTGGACGGCTGGGAAACCGCCTACTATACCAATTTCTCCGCTTCCTCCGGCAAGGGACCTCAGCCGATGGTCGTTTCTTACGCTTCCAGCCCTGCCGCCGAAGTCTTCTTTGCGTCTGAACCGATGGAAGAATCTCCCACCGCTTCTATCGCCGCCGAGGGGATGTGCTTCCGACAGATTGAATTTGTCGGCGTCTTCAAAAACGGGAAAAACAAACCGCTCGCCCAAAAATTTGTGGACTTCACGCTAAGCCGGAAATTTCAGGAAGACATGCCGCTTAACATGTTCGTTTACCCCGTCAATCAAAAAGCGCAGCTGCCGGAAGTTTTTGTTAAATATGCGGATGTCGTTCAAAGTCCCGCCTCTATATCCGCTGATGAAATCGCCGCCAACCGCGACAGGTGGATTGAAGCGTGGTCTGAGACAATGAAATAAACGAGTTCATGCAATATCAAGTTTTGAGCCGCCGAGACGCTGAAACGCGGAGAAAATCTTTTCTCCGCGTCTTTGCGCCTCCGCGGCTGACTCGCGTTTTGGTCTGGCTTCCCCCCCTGCTTTTCCTGCTTTATTTCTTCTTTTACCCGCTGACCAAAATTCTCAGCCTCACTTTCACCCCTGCCGCTTTCACGAATCCCGGTAATCTTTCCGTCGCTCTTAACGCGTTACTTTTTACTTTTTATCAAGCCGCCCTCTCGACAATCCTCACCTTTCTCCTTGGGCTTCCATCCGCCGTTCTCTTCTCGCGCTTTGACTTTCGCGGCAAATCCCTGCTCCGCGCCCTCACCGCCGTTCCGTTCATGCTGCCCACCGTCGTTGTAGCCGCCGCCTTCAACGCCATCTTTGGAGAACGAGGGTTATTTTTATTCCTTTCATCGTCAATTGCAAATCGCCAAATACCGTTCATCCTTCATCCTTCCCCTTTTATCCTTATCCTTATGGCGCATGTCTTCTATAACGCCACTATCGTCATCCGCATTGTGGGCAACGCCCTTTCCCGCCTCGACCCAAAACTAGAGCAAGCCGCCCGCTGCCTCGGCGCAGACGCTTTCCGCGTGTGGCAGAACGTCACCCTGCCTCTCCTGCGTCCCTCCCTGATTGCCGCCGCCCTGCTGGTCTTCATGTTTGACTTTACCAGTTTTGGAGTGATTCTTCTGCTGGGCGGCTCGAAGTTTTCCACCCTTGAGGTGGAAATTTATGTCCGCGCGCTCAAACTGCCCAACCTGCCGCTTGCCGCCATGCTGTCGGTAGTTCAGTTGGTTTTCACTTTGATTTTTTCCGTTCTCTATACCCGTTTCGTCAATCAGGTTGCAACCCAAACCGCCCCGCGATTTTCAGTCTCCAGACCTCCCCAATCCCTCCGCGAAAAAGCCTTTGTAATTGCCATTTCCTTATCGTTAATTATCTTTTTTCTTCTGCCTTTGCTTTCCCTTCCGCTTCGCTCCCTGACCCGCCTCGAAGCCGATAGAGGTCAGCGCGGGGAAATTCAGTACGGCTTTACCGCCGATTATTATAAGGAACTTTTTATCAACCGTCGCGGCTCGCTGTTCTACGTCCCGCCGATTGAAGCGGCGAAAAACTCGCTTGGTTATGCGGGGGCGACGGTCCTCCTGGCGCTCGCGCTGGGCTACCCTGCCGCGTATGCGCTTGCCAAGCCCACCCGCCTCGAACAATTTCTCGACCCGCTCATCATGCTGCCGCTTGGCGCGTCGGCGGTGATGCTTGGGTTGGGATTTCTCCTCTCGTTTGGACGAGCGCTGGCTTTGCCGTGGTTCGTTCCCATCGCTCACACGCTTATCGCCCTGCCTTTTGTGATTCGCACGCTTCAGCCCGCGCTGGCGTCCATTCCAGAGAGGCTTCGTCAAGCCGCAGCCGCTTTAGGCGCGTCGCCCTTTCGCGTTTGGATGACGGTGGATTTTCCCATCTTGTCCCGCGCCACGCTCAGCGCCGCCACCTTTGCCTTCACCGTCTCGCTTGGCGAATTTGGCGCCACCCTTTTGCTGAACCGCCCTGAATACCCGACCATTCCGATTGCCATTCAGCGTTTCCTCTCCCAGCCCGGCGGACTCAACTTCGGGCAGGCGATGGCGATGGCGACCTTGTTGATGGTTCTTACCATGCTTTCGATTTTGCTTATTGAACGAACGCGCCTTTCTGACGCCGTCTAAAAAATTTCGCCGCTGAGGTTGTAGCGAACGCCGAAAATAAAAAACCTCCGCCGACTCCGTATTTCTATGGTAAAAAAATTTCATGCTCGAACTACGCGATATTTTCAAAACCTATGAAGGCTCGCCGCTCCTGCGCGGCATTTCATTTTCCGTTGTTGAAGGGGAAACGGTCTGCCTGCTTGGCGCGTCGGGCAGCGGCAAGTCCACGCTCTTGCGGATGATTGCCGGACTGGAGAATCCGGAACGCGGGCAGATTCTGTTCAACGGGCTTGACCTCGCCCAAATCCCGACTCACCTCCGCGACTTTGGGCTGGTATTTCAGGACTATGGGCTTTTTCCTCACCTGAACGTTTTTGACAACGTGGCGTTTGGGCTGCGGATGCGAAACCTTCGCGCCGATGAAATTAATTCGCGAGTCGCCGCCCTGCTGAAAAAGGTCAACCTGACAGGGTTTGAGAGCCGAAAAACGACCGACCTCTCCGGCGGAGAGCAGCAGCGCGTCGCGCTTGCCCGCGCCCTTGCCCCCCAGCCGCGCCTTTTGATGTTCGATGAACCCCTCGGCGCGCTGGATAGAACCTTGAAGGAAAGTCTCTTACAGGAACTCCGTTCCATTTTGCATGAGACGAAAATCCCCGCGATTTACGTCACCCACGACCAGGACGAAGCCTTTGCCGTCGCCGACCGCATCCTGCTTTTACACGAGGGCGAAATTGTCCGTGCGGGAACGCCCGCCCAAGTCTGGTCAGACCCAGGCTCCCCCTGGGCGGCGAGATTTTTAGACGCTGGCAATGTCCTTGAGGGCGTGATTAAGAGGAGCGATGAAGGCGGAAGGATGAAAGTCGAAACCGCCTTTGGCGATTTCTTCGCGCAATGCGAACGTCGCCACAGGGTGGGAGAAACAGTCTCGTTGTTGGTGAGACAATCGAGCGGAGGCGGGCAGGAGATAAATCTCAAAGCGGAAGACGCGCTTTTTAAGCGCGACCAGTTTGAGGTCAGGGGAGAGGGATTGGTCTTTCAAATGAAGGAAGCGCCCGTCGTGGGTCAAGTCGTCAAAGTAAAGGTGGAGGTGAAGTGTCTCGTATAAAAGTTTTCAAAAAGAATCCCGCCGATGAAGTTGTCTGGCAATACGAAGGGACAATCTTGCGCCGCGAAGAAAATCAAATCACGCTGGAGGCTTTGTTTAACCGCGACGACCTGCCTTTCATGGACATCATTCTCAAGCGCAATGACCGCTTTGTAGAGACCTTTTACGCCGACCGCTGGTATAACATCTTTGAAATTTACGACCGCGACGATGGGCGGTTTAAGGGCTGGTATTGCAACATCGGCAAGCCCGCTGTCATTACCGACGACTTCGTTTCGTATGTTGACCTCGCTCTGGATTTATGGGTTTCCGCCGACGGCAGGCAGACGGTTTTGGACGAAGAGGAATTTGAAAAGATGAACTTGGCGAACGATGTAAAGCAAAAAGCCCGCGACGCGCTGCAAAGGTTGAAGATGAATTTTGAAACCCGCTCGCTTTGATTGCGCGCGCCGGCGGCGGATATTGCCCGCTCATCGCGCGCTTCAAAACTCCGCCGTTTGGCGGGGTTTATTTTTCTACGCGTGGATGAATGCGTTTTTTAGGAAAGTATATTCAGCGATGGAACGCTGGACTTTACGGCGCTTTACTTGAATCTTTTCGCTTATCATAGGCGGTGATGATAGCAGGAAAAAAATCACTACTCGCCATTCTTCATTTGCTCTACACTTAACCCATGAGCGGTCCTAATCTCCAACCGTCAATCGCTAAAATCCGCGTCGGCTGCCCCGCCCACAATTGCGGCGGACGTTGCCTGCTGATCGCGCACATCGAAGATGGAAAAATCGTCCGCTTGGATACGGATGACCGACCTGATACGATTGCCGCGCCGCAACTCCGCGCCTGCGCCCGTGGACGTGCCTATTTGCGGCGGCAGTATCATCCAGACAGGTTGTTGTATCCGCTGAAACGGGTGGGGAAGCGCGGCGAGGGGAAGTTTGTCCGCGTTTCGTGGGACGAAGCTCTGGGCGAAGTCGCAAGCCAGATGGTGAGAATCAAGTCCGAGTACGGCAATGACGCGCTTTTCGTCCCGTACGGCACGGGGAGTTATAACCAGCTCAACGGGTCGCATGTCGCCCGTCGTCTAATGAATCTCTTTGGCGGCTGTCTCGACATTTACAATTCCTATTCGTGGGGAGCCATCAACATCGCCACGCCCACCGTCTACGGTACGCTCGTCACGGGCAACCAGCGGCAGGACTGGCTCAACTCGAAGTACATCCTGATGTGGGGTTGGAACCCCGCCGAGATGCGCGACGGAACCAACTCCGATTATTTTGTGAAACTGGCCCGCGAGAACGGGGCGCGTGTGGTGTGTATTGACCCACGTCACTCGCTCTCTGCCGCCGCCCTCGCCGACGAGTGGATTCCCATCCGCCCTGGCACCGACGCCGCGATGATGAGCGCGATGGCGTACGTGATTCTGACCGAGAACCTGCACGACGCCGAGTTTGTCCGCACGCATTGCGTCGGCTTTGACGCTGGGCAGATGCCCGTCGCGGGCGCAGAGAGTTACTCCGATTACCTGCTTGGCACGCGCGACGGTCAGCCCAAAACGCCCGAATGGGCTGAAGCCATCACTGCCGTCCCCGCCGCAACTATTGCGCGGATTGCCCGCGAGTACGCCACGTCCAAACCTGCCGTGTTGTATCAGGGCTACGGGATGCAGCGCCGCGCTTATGGCGAGCAGGTTGTCCGCGCGGGCTGTGTGCTGGCGGCGATTTCTGGCAACGTGGGAATCTCTGGCGGCTGGGCAAGCGGATTGGGATTGCAGGCGGACGATGGTGGACCTCACTGGACTGTTTTCCCGCTGGGAGAGAATCCTGTCCGAGCGAGCATCCCCGTCTTTCTCTGGACTGAAGCCTGTTTGCGCGGAAAAGAGTTGACTCAAGCGGACGGCTTGGTCGGCGCTCCGCGTTTGACCAACGACATCAAGTTGATTTACGCTGTCGCCACCAACTGCCTCATCAACCAACACGCCGATGTGAACCGCTCCGCTGAAATTCTGCGCGACGAATCCAAAGTGGAGTTCATCGTTGTGCAGGATAATTTCCTCACGCCCACAGGCATGTTTGCCGACATTATTTTGCCCGCCTGCACGCAGTTCGAGACTTGGGGCGTGGAAGACGGCTGGAAGTACGGCGACGAAGTGATTCTGCAACCGAAACTGGTCGAGCCGCCTGGCGAATCCAAATCCGATTATCGAATCTGCGCCGACCTCGCCGAACGGTTGGGAATCGCCGAAGCCTTCACCGAAGGGCGCGATGAAAAAGATTGGGTGGAATGGTGCTTGGATGTTTTCCGCTCAACCCGTTTCCCTGAGTTACCAACTCTTGATGAATTCATCGAAAAGAATCTCGGCGCGTGGAGCAAGCCTGTCACAAATCCAAAAATCGCCTTCGCCGATTTCCGCGCCGACCCAGAGAAATATCCGCTCGATACGCCCAGCGGAAAAATTGAAATCTTCTCGAAGAAACTGCACGACATGGGCAATCCCGAAGAAATCCCCGCCGTGCCGAAATATATTCGGGAGTGGAAAAGTCCGTTTGATGAATTTGAACCACGGAGACACGAGGACACGGAGGAAAAAAATTTAAAACCCCGTGACTCTGTGTCTCCGTGGTTAGCGAAGAGTTTTCCTCTGCAAGCCATCGGACACCACACGCTGGCGCGGGTGCATTCCACGCACGCCAACAACGACTGGCTGCAAGAGGCGTTCCCGCAGCGTGTTTTCATCAACCCGATTGACGCCGCCGCGCGCGACATCCACGACGGCGACCTTGTACGCGTGTGGAATGGATTGGGCGAGATGGTCATCCAAGCCCGAGTCACGCCGCGAATCATGCCTGGCGTGGTGGATATTCCACAGGGCGCATGGTGGAATCCCGATGAAAACGGCGTAGATCACGGCGGCAATGTCAACGTGTTGACCTCGCACAAATGGACTCCGCTGGCGTTTGGCTCGGCGCAGCAGACGATTTGGGTGGAGATTGAGAAGGCGATGGACAACAGACCGAAGACGATGGTCAATCGTTTATTGTCCATCGTCCTTCGTCGGGGTTCAAAATGACCTACGCTTTTACCTTCGACGCTTCCGCCTGCTCTGGCTGCAAAGCCTGTCAGGAGGCATGCAAGGATAAGAATAATCTACCCGTCGGCGTATTGTGGCGGCGGGTGGTTGAGGTTTCCGGCGGGGAATGGATTCGAACCGGCGATGCGTGGACGAATACCGTCTTTGCTTATAATTTGTCTATTGCGTGTAATCATTGCAGGCATCCCAAATGCGCGGGCGTCTGCCCGACGGATGCCTATGTTCACCGCCCCGATGGGATTGTTTACATTGACTCGTCCAAGTGTATGGGTTGCGGTTACTGCGCCTGGGCATGTCCGTACAACGCTCCGCGCTATAAC
>JAIWOB010000060.1 GCA_020217065.1 Chloroflexota bacterium
CTCGGGAAAAAATACAAACCGAGGTGATTGCTTCGATTCCCATGTGGCGGGCGTTTATCGCAAGCGATTTAATCTTTGGCGCGCTGATGATTGTCGTTTTGTTTGCGCTGGCGGTTTGGGGGGTGGGACGCATGGTCGCTTCTCAAAATAAAAGCGCCGAACCTACCGCGCTTTCGATTGCGGAGGCTCTCGCAGACCTTCCTTTGCCGACCCCTTCGCCCGCCGCTCTTGCGACTCAAATTCCAGCGGAAGAAAATGCCGCAATCGTTACGCCTTTGACGGAAGGGGATATCCCTCAAGCGTTGACTGCGAATGTTGTCGTGCAAATTTTTGCGCTGGAACGCGCCTTTTTGCGGGTCTCCGTGGATGGGAAACAAGCGTTTGAAGGGCGTCTTGTTCCGGGCGAAACTCGGGTCTTTGAGGGCGACACGGAAGTGCTGGTGTTGACCGGCAACGCCGCCGCGTTGCGAGTTTCTTACAATGGACGGGACCTTGGTTTGATGGGTAGGGAAGGCGAGGTCGTCAACCGCTTGTACCTTGTCGCCGGAGTCGCAACTCCAACCGCCACTATCTCGCCGACGCCGACGAATACGCCGCCGGTGACTTCCACGCCGCTTCCGACGGCGACGGCGCAAGCCGCTTCCACCGCCGCCGGAGAGTGAAGGCTGCGGAGTGGAAAAACGTCAAATTCATCTGGAATTTTAATCTTCCGCGCGTAACTTATTCTTATCTCCGGCATCTATCAAATATCGAATACGAATTTCGGAGGTATCCAGATGACAGAGGTAAAACCCCAACCTAAGGTTATTGTGTTTAGCACGCCTACCTGCTCCTTTTGCAACATGGCAAAAAGCTATTTCCGCGAGAAAGGCGTCAAGTTTACCGATATCGACGTCAGCCGCGACCCGGCTGCCGCCCGCGATATGGTTCGTCGTTCCGGGCAAATGGGTGTGCCGGTGATTGATATTGGAGGCAAAATCATTGTCGGCTTTGACCGCCCGAAAATCAACGCCCTGTTGGGAATTAGATAAATTCAAAGAAGGAGAAACGATATGGCAAAACCAAACATCCAACCCCTCGGCGCCCGCGTCCTCATCCGCCCGCTTGAGCAGGAGTCCAAGACTTCTTCCGGCTTGTACCTGCCCGAAACCGCCAAAGAGAAACCGCAGACTGGCGAAGTGGTCGCCGTTGGCGACGACGAAAGCGTCAAACTCAAAGTCAAAGATAAAGTTCTGTTTGCCAAGTATAGCGGGACTGAATTGAAATTTGACAACGTGAATTATCTTCTGCTCGACGCAAACGACGTTCTTGCCCGCCTGAATTAAAACGCAGCGTCTCCGCCTATGCGCCTGTTCTTGTTCTCTCTGGGAAGGAACGGGCGTTTTTAATGAAAAAAGCCCGACGCGCCTTGCGGTTGGTTTGGCGTCGGGCTTCTAGGGGGAAGGGCAGTCATCCGTCATTGTTCCTGGACTCCCATGCTGCTGAGTTCTTCGGCGTTGTACTGAGACACGAAGAGGTCCGCGCTGGCGAGGAGAAGCAGAAAGAGAACGACTGCTGCGGCAAGAACGAACATCATAAGGGACTCCTTTCTCTACAATATGTTTACGCTAATATAACGCTTTTCCGCAAAAAAAGATGCACCCCCAACAGTACTGTAATGCCCTGGCAATACAGTTTTGTAAGGGACAGGCTTAAGACGGTTTCTAAAGCGAATTGGTTCCCGACCCTGAAGTTTTTTGCGCCTCTTTTCACGGACTGCCGGCGTTTATCCAAGCCCGCCGGCATTTGACAAAACAGCCATTTGGGATAAAATACACCCCGCACAACCGAAAGATTGGCTTGCCGAAGTGGCGGAATTGGCAGACGCGCTACGTTCAGGGCGTAGTGAGAGCACTCTCATGAGGGTTCAAATCCCTCCTTCGGCACAAAAACAAACCCGCGCGCGGGTTTGTTTTTTTATCAGAAAACCGCTTTGGGCGTTGATTAAAAAACGCGCGAAGGTGGTATAATTGCGCTGGAAAAACAAACTTCCTTCATCTAATGCGGACACGAAGTTTTTGCCCATCTTCGTGTCTTTTTATGCCCCTGCGGCGAGATTTCCCCCTTTTTTTGAGGAATGATGGTTGACGACACTTTGAACACCGGTAACGTCCAATCCATTGATATTGACGCCCAAATGCGCGAGGCGTACCTCGATTACGCCATGAGCGTGATTGTGGCGCGCGCCCTGCCCGACGCCCGCGACGGCTTGAAACCCGTTCACCGCCGTATCTTGTACGCCATGCACGAATTGGGCATCCGTTCAAATTCCGCCTATAAAAAGTCCGCCCGTATTGTCGGCGAAGTGCTTGGAAAGTATCATCCGCACGGCGACTCGGCGGTGTACGAATCCATGGCGCGCATGGCGCAGGATTTCTCCATGCGTTATTTGCTGGTGGACGGTCAGGGCAACTTCGGTTCGGTGGACGGCGACTCGCCCGCCGCGATGCGTTACACCGAAGCCCGCCTGCAAAAAATGGCGGAAGAAATGCTGGCCGACCTCGACAAGGACACGGTGGACTTCGGTCCCAACTTCGACGATTCGCTGCAAGAACCGCTTGTCCTGCCCGCCCGTTTGCCCAACCTTTTGTTAAACGGGTCTTCGGGGATTGCCGTCGGCATGGCGACCAATATCCCGCCGCATAACCTGCGCGAAGTGGCTGGAGCAATCAATTACCTGATTGACCGTTACGACAATATCGAAGAAGTGACCGTGGACGACCTGATGAAATTTATTCCCGGTCCCGATTTTCCCACCGGCGGCATGATTGTTGGCGCGGAAGGGATTCACGCCGCCTACAGCACGGGACGCGGACGAATCGTCGTGCGCGGCATCGCCCATATCGAAGAAACCAAGTCGGGACGGTATCAAATTAACATCACCGAGATACCGTATCAGGTCAATAAATCTTCGCTCATCGAGCGCATCGCCGAATTGGCGCGCGAAGACAAAATTGACCAAATCTCCGACATGCGCGACGAATCGGACCAGCGCGGCATGAGCGTTATCATCGAATTGAAGCGCGGCGCGCAGCCCAAGAAGGTTTTGAACCAACTCTACAAATTTACGGCGCTGCAATCCACCTTTGGCGTGCAGATGCTGGCGCTGGTCGCCGACGAGAGCGGGCGCAGCGAACCGCGCACGTTGACTCTCAAGCGCATGTTGCAGATTTTCATCGAGCATCGTCAGACGGTGATTACCCGCCGCTCGAAATTTGAACTGGCAAAGGCGCAGGCGCGTTTGCATATTCTCGACGGCTTGTTGATTGCCCTCAATAACATAGACGCCGTCATCAAGACCATCCGCGAGGCGGAGGACGCCGACGCCGCCAAGACCAATTTGATGACCCGTTTCAAACTGAGCGAACTGCAGGCGCAGGCGATTTTGGATATGCAGCTGCGCCGTCTTGCCGCCCTCGAACGCTGGAAAATCGAAGAGGAACACAAGCAGACGCGGGCTGTCATCGAATATCTTGAAGATTTGCTGGCAAACCCAAAGAAAATCCTCGCCCTCATCAAGGACGATATGAACGAGATGGCGCAGAAATTTGGCGACGACCGCCGCACCCAAATTTCAGCCGAAGCGAAGGAAGACATTCACGACGAAGACCTCGTTCCCGACGAAGCCGTCCTCATCAGCGTTACCGAGCGCGGATACGTCAAGCGCATGGCGGCTTCGGCGTTTCGCTCTCAAAGCCGAGGCGGGCGCGGCGTGATGGGGCATACGACAAGAGATGAGGATGAAATCATGATGCTCATCCCCGCCCGCAGCCTAAATACCATGCTCTTTTTCTCGGATAAGGGTAAGGTCTATTCTGAGAAGGTGTATCAAATTCCCGACGCAGACCGCGCCGCCAAGGGGATACCGCTGGTCAACGTGTTGGCGCTTGGTCCCAATGAAAAAGTGACGGCGGCGATGGCGGTCGGCGACTTTTCCAAACACCATTATTGCGTCATGATGACCGCGCGCGGGAAAATCAAGCGCGTTTCGATGGAGGAATTCGCTTCTGTCCGTCCTTCGGGTTTGATAGCCATATCTTTGGAGGAGGGCGACCAATTGGGTTGGGCGCGCCTGACTTCCGGCAAGGATGAGATTATCATCGTCACCGAAAACGGGCAGGCGCTGCGTTTTAGCGAAGAGAAAGTGCGCGCGATGGGACGGCAAGCGGCGGGCGTGCAGGGCATTAAACTCAGGAAAGGCGACGCCGTAACCAGTATGGACGTGGTTGAAAAAGACGGCGATTTGCTGGTTATCACGACCAAAGGCTTTGGCAAGCGCACTCCGCTGGAGGAATACTCCGCCAAGGGACGCGCCACCGGCGGAAATTACACCATCAACCCCAAAGTGCTGGAAGAAATTGGAAAGATTGCGGCGGCGCGCGTCGTTCAAGAAGCCGACGATTTGACGATTATGACCGCAAACGGCGTGACGCTGCGTTTGAAGGTCAGGGATGTCAAAGAAGCGGGGCGCGCCACGAAGGGCGTCCATCTCATCAAACCGCAGGAGGGGGACGAGGTGGCGTCCATTGCGCGGATTTCCGCCGAGGACTTGAAGAAGGTCGGCGCGGAGACGAATGACGTCGAAGCCGAAGCGCAGCCGAAACTTGTATAAAGCGTTACCCTCTCGCCTAAGGCGTAAAAAAGCGGACTCGACGACAGGCGAGTCCGCTTTTTGCGTTTTGGCGGCGAGACCTTAAAATCCAATCTTTCCCAAAACCAGCAGCGCCATTCCTCCGATGAGACATACGGCAAAGAAGAACATGACGGACAAAATGAACCTTTGAACGCCCGTCATTCCTAAAACGCGCCTGGAGCCGCTGGGCGCAAAGAACGACCTTGGACTGGACGCCGATTGCAGAGTCGCCGCCTCTTCTTCTTCGTAGAATTGGCTGGCGGCGGCGTCTTCGCGGAGATTATCGAACATAAGTCACCTCTGTTTAAAGAAAGTATATCACGGCATCGGTCTCAGGCTGACGTCTCCGTAGCGGACGACGACGATGTCTCCCTTTCTGTCGCGCAGACGTAAACTGCCGTCTGGTTCAAGCCCCAACAATTCTCCTTCCACGAGGGAGTCGCCCGCCGCTTGAACTTGTTCTCCGCGAAAGGCAAGCGCGCGCTCCCAGGCTTCGAGCAGTTCGTCGGTCTCGATGCTCCCGCGCCAGCGAAGAAAGGCGCTGAGGATGTCGAAAAGGATGTCTTCGCGGTCGGGCGTTTTTTGACCGAGTTCGTCTTCAATACTGGTGGCGGGAAATTGAAGCGCGCGCGCAGGCGGCGCCGACGCCGTGTGGATATTGACGCCCATGCCGACCACTAACGAATCCACTTCGTCGCCGCTCCAGACGGTTTCAATCAGGATGCCGGCGGCTTTTTTCCCGTTTAATAAAATGTCGTTGGGCCACTTGATTTGCGGCTTGAGTCCCAGCCTGGAGCAGCAATCCGCAATGGACAAAGCCGCCAGTCCAACCGTCCGCGAGAGATGGGAGAGGTGAGAATTGGAGGGACGCAGAATTAAACTGAAAGCAAGGGCTTGTCCTTTGGGAGTAAACCATTGCCGGTCAAGGCGTCCGCGTCCGTGAGTTTGTTCATCCGCAACGACTATCGAGAAATCCGCCGCCCCCGCCGCCGCCCATGCCAGGGCTTCGTCGTTCGTCGAGCCGGTGGAGTTAAAGTAACGCAGCCCGCCAAGTTTAAGTTTCGAGAGTTTCTTTTTGAGGGAGTTTTCGTTCATGGAAGGGGGTACGCGGGTAAACAGGCAGACGAAACTAAAACGCTTGTTTAGCCTGCCTGTTTGCCCGCCGCTTTTACTTGCCTGTCTTTCCGCTTCATCACTGCACTACCGTGTATGGATTGACGTTTGTCCCGTTGAGGCGAACTTCAAAGTGCAGGTGGGCGCCGAAGGAGTTGCCTGTGTTGCCCGCCGCCCCGATGACCGCGCCCTGACCGACGGGGGTGCATACGCTGACGTTGATGACGCTCAAGTGCGCGTACACGGTGACATACCCGTTTCCGTGGTCAATTTGGATGACGTTGCCGTAGCCATAATTCCAACCGCCCTGCGCCATCGTGACCATGCCTGAGCCTGCCGCATAGACCGGCTCCCCTTCGTTGGCTTGAATATCTAGGGCGAGGTGTCCGGGACCGTACCCATTGCCGGAGATGTTGTGCGAGTTTGCGGGCCAGCCGAATCCGCTTGCCACAGGTCCGCCGCCGCAGGCGTTTCCGCCGCCGCCTGATGATGAACCGCCAGAGGTGGGGATGAGCCAGTCTTGCAGGGCGCGCGAACCGCCGGGTATCATCACGGTTTCTCCGGGTTCGACTTTTGGATTGGTCAAGTCTATGCGGTTGCCGGGGAAATTAATAATGGCGTCCGCTGTAGTGTCGAACTTTTCCGCGACCGACTCGAAAGTGTCGCCCTCTTTCCACGTGTAGTATAACCCGTCCACCGGTGGAATGGTCAATTCCATGCCGGGCTTGAGATTGTGCGGATTGTCCTCCAATTGGGCGTTGACGTACAGCAAAGTCTCCGACTTGAGGTTGAATTTTTCCGCGATGCTTAACATGGCGTCGCCGCGCGTGACGCGGTAAGTAATGGCTTCATATCGTTCCCGCTGCGGAATATTGGTCTTCAATTGGAGTTTGCGCCCAATGGAGACGACCCCATTGCCGGTGGCGGCGACGGGCGCTCCCAATTGCGGCAGTGCGGCGGTAGTCTGCGTTTGTTTCGCCGGGGAAGTCGTTGGCGCGGCGGCGGGCGCGGCTGCCGCAGACTGCGCGCTTTTGTAGTACATCGCCCCGCCTAACATGCCCGCCGCAAGCAGCAGAGTCGCCGCCCAACTGACGACGGAAAAAATGTCCATCTTTTTGGACTTTTGGGGCTGCGCGGCTGGCGCAGTTGGGTTGCGCGGCTGAGTTGCCGGTTCTTCGGCGGCGGGGACAGGCTTCCGCTTGGCGCGTTTGAGCTTTGTCCCAAACGCGGAAAAGAAGGCGCGAATTGTCTCTAAAATTTTTTTCATTCGTTCCGGCTGAATAGGCTAGGAATCTTTGGTTAGATTTTCGAGGAATTCGATATTGTTTTTGGCGCGTTCCATGCGGGTGATGATGGCTTCGGTGGCGACCGCCGGGTCCATGCCGGCGCCTTGCGGGGGTTGAGAAATCATCTGGATAAACATGCGCCGCATGAGCCAGACGCGCTGAAGGATGTCGGGACCCAAGAGCAGGTCTTCGCGGCGGGTGGAAGAGCGCTCGATGTCTACAGCGGGGAAGATGCGGCGTTCCTGGAGTTTGCGCGAAAGGTGCAATTCCATGTTGCCGGTGCCTTTGAATTCTTCATATACAACGTCGTCGAGGCGGGAACCGGTGTCCACAAGACAGGTGGCGATGATGGTCAATGAACCGCCGCCTTCAACGTTGCGCGCCGCGCCGAAGAATTTCTTGGGCGGATACAAAGCGGAGGGGTCCATGCCGCCGGAAAGGGTGCGTCCGGAAGGATTGACGACTAGGTTATAAGCGCGGGCAAGACGGGTGATGGAGTCCATTAAGATGACTACATGGCGTCCAATTTCGACCAGCCGCTTGGCGCGTTCCAGGGCGAGTTCCGCCGTTCGCACGTGCGAGGTGACGGGTTCGTCGAAGGTCGAAGCGACGACTTCCGCGTCCACCGAGCGGTCCATATCGGTCACTTCTTCGGGGCGTTCGCCGATGAGGGCGATGATGAGGTGAACGTCGGGATATTTTGTTGAGATGGAATTGGCTATCTGTTTGAGAATGGTGGTCTTGCCCGCCTTGGGAGGAGAGACGATAAGCCCGCGCTGCCCGCGCCCGATGGGCGCAATCAGGTTAATCAGACGCGGGGCAAGGGCGTCGTGGTCGGTTTCAAGGTCAAAACGTTTATCTGGAAAAATGGGAGTGAGATTTTCAAATGCGACTCTGCGTGAATTTCCCGCTTCCGGCTCCAAACCGTTGATGGATTCCACTTTGAGCAATCCAAAATGCCGTTCGCTTTCGCGCGGCGGGCGCACCTGACCGATAACCAAGTCGCCGGCGCGCAGGTCGTATTTTCTCAACTGCGCCTGCGAGACGTACACGTCCTGGTCGCTGATGCGGTAATTGGTGGCTCGCAAAAAGCCGATGCCTTCGCTCATGATTTCCAGAACGCCGCCGCGCAGTTCAATGCCCTCTTTCTGCGCCTCCGCCTCCCGAATCATCATCGCGAGGGTTTCTTTTTTCAGGCGGTTGGCGTTGGCGATATTCAGGCTCTTCGCCATACCGCGCAGTTTCGATAGAGGTTCGTTCTCCAGTTCGAGTATTTTCATATTGTCTTTTCTCTTGTGGGGGGTAAAAATGGAAATGCAAAAAGACCAGCAGCCCGCGAAACAGGCTGACGGATTTTTTAGATTTTTGTTTGCGTATCAGGGGTTTGAATCAAATTTATCTTCGTTTTCCGCGCGCCCCTTTCCGAGGGCGCGGAGATTAGAGTGGATTGTCGCCGCTTGGGAGTGTTTTTATTATAGCGCTCTCAAACGGATGACGCAATGCGAATTTTATCGGGATGATATAATCTCAAACGCTTTATTCGCCGCTGAAAGGCTCAAAAAGTCAGCCGTTCGAGGCGGCGAGCGAAAAACATAATCAACGAGGTAATTCATGATAGACCCGGTCATTTTTTCCTTCAAGTTCTTTATATGGACGATTACCCTGCGCTGGTACGGAGCGTTGGTGATGTTCGGCGCGATTGTAGGCGCGTGGATTGCAGGCAGGGAAATTCAACGGCGCGGCGAGAACGATGAAGCGATTTGGGACGCCATGGTGTGGGTATTGCCTGCGGGCATCGTGGGCGCGCGGTTGTGGTATGTGGTTAACAGCGCCCTCGGCGGAAGTTCCTATTACTTCGATAACCCTATCAAGATACTCTACATTTGGGAAGGCGGGCTGCACTTTTTCGGCGGGCTGCTCTTTGGGGCGGTTGCCTTATATTTCTTTCTAAAGAAGAACGGCTTTGACCTTTGGCTTTTTCTCGATTCCATCGCTCCCGCCGTGTTAATCGGTCAGGCGCTGGCGCGTCCGGCGAATTTCATCAATCAGGAATTATACGGTCCGCCGACCAAACTTCCATGGGGCATCCTCATCAATAACTTTGCCAGCCGCCTGCCCCAATATCAGGATTTGACTCTCTATCCGCTGGAAACCGCTCGCTTCCATCCAACCTTCGCCTACGAAATGATTTTAAATATCCTCCTGGGGCTGCTCTTGCTTTGGATTGCTTATCGTTACTCTGAAACCGTCAAGCCTGGCGCGATTTTCGGCGGGTGGCTGATTGCCGCCGGTCTGGCGCGCGCTTTCATTGAATTTTTTCGCCCCGACCAGCCGCGTATCGGCGAGTCGTTTATCACTTATTCGATGCTGGTCGCGCTCTTAATGGCGGCGGCGGGCGTTTTCCTGCTCCTCATCCGTTATGGAAAACTACAGCCGTCTTTTGCGGCGGGCTGGGAGGATGAATATAAAATCAAACCGCTTGAAGAGAGTCCGGCGGAGCGCCGCAAGCGAAGGTTAAAGGAACGCAGAAAAGAGGATGAAGCGGCGGAATGAAGCGTTTGCCGGTCTTCCCCATTTTGTTTTCCGTTTTCCTTTTCGCTTGTTCTGCCGCGGCGGCTGTTTCCACGCCTCAGGATGCGGATAAGGCTTCGGGCAGTCTGCTGTTTCAGGATGACTTCTCGAGCGCCGCCACAGGCTGGCGGCGTTTTGCCTCTCCCGAAGGCGTTATGGACTATGACGCGGCGGGCTACCGCGTACTGGTCAACGCGCTCAACACCAATTTTTGGGCGACTGCGAACCGAAACTTCGCAGATGTCCGCATTGAAGCCGACGCCGGTAAATTGGGCGGACCCGACGCGAACCGCATTGGGTTGGTTTGCCGCTTTTCCAACGACACGTATTATTTCTTCATGATTTCCAGCGACGGTTT